>DASWGL010000063.1:0-3770 GCA_036393735.1 Gemmatimonadaceae bacterium
AATCCCGTACGCTCAGCGATGAAAGTCGTCCTACTCCTTAGTTCTGCACATCGCTCGGTAGTGCGCCTATCCTGCCACACGATCGCGCGCGCAAGCGGCTTTCCGGTGTCACGGTGCCAGACGACCACGGTCTCACGCTGATTGGTGATGCCTATCACCTCGGGTCTCACCCCACTCATCGCGATCGCGTCGCGCGCCGCCAGCAGCGTGCGCTCGAGAATCTCCTCGGCGTCGTGCTCCACCCAGCCTGGCTGTGGATAGTGCTGCGTGATCTCCTGGTACCCGCGCCCGGCGATGCGGCCGTCGGCGGCGATCATCAGCGCAGTGGTGCCCGTCGTGCCCTGGTCTATGGCGAGGACGTGCTTCATTGAGGTGTCGGCACGACGCAGCGGGACGATGATTGTCCCAGTCTCTGAGAGCAGCGCTTCACTCATGATCTAGTTTGTTCAGGAGGCTTACTTACGACGACCGGCCGGGGGCTGTCGGCGTGTCGGCTGACGGCTGCGGGCTGTGCCCAGAAGGCGACGAAGTACGGCTCGGAGCCCATGGCCGGTCCGCCCAACGCCCTTGGCCGGTAGTCATAAGTTGCAGTTCTATTCTTCACGAGGAGCCTTCCTCCGCTCCGGAAAATATTCATCAAGGAACGAGATGAGCGCCTCTTCTTCCGGTGCGTAACCAGTGCCGTTGGAATGAGTAGCCCGTGCTCGCGGCGGGAGCGAGATGGTCGTCCCGCTCCGCAGATACTTCATCACCACGACCGGATGAACGTACGACTTCCTACATATAGTAGGGGTATTGCCGAGCTCGGACGCGACAAGGCGGACCGCGGTGACGACATTTTTCTTCCGCTCGTTCTGGCTCTTTCCCTTCCCCAGGTCCGCCAGCACCGTCGCGGCGCGCAGCGTTCCGCCCCAGGTTCTGAAATCCTTCGCCGTGTAAGGGAAGTGCGCAATATGCTCGATGTAGTCGTTGACGTCGTGTGAATCGACGTTCTGCCACTTCCCGCCCTCGAGATACCTGAACAGCCTGGGCCCCGGCGTCCCGAGGAGCTCCGTAATAAATCGCACGAGGTCCTTACCATCGACGACGTTCCGCTGCGTGATCGATCGTTTGCCGAGGTACTCGAATTCGACCGTGTTGTCATCGAGGACGAGGACGTGGGACTTGCGCATCGTAGTGATGCCGAAGGTGTTGTTTTCCTTCTGGTACTTCTCGCTGCCGACGCGAAAGAATCCCTGCGAGATGAGCCGAACGATTCCGGCGCATACTTTCTCCTTCGTCAGACCCTTGCGGCGGAAATCGCGCTGGATCCTCGCGCGCAGTGTCGGGAGATCGCGCGCCATCTGCCGGACGCGATAATACTTCCGGAGCTCGCCCTTCTCGACCGCGCGCGGATGATACTTGTACTGCTTCCGTCCGCGCGCGTCGAATCCCCACACCTGGATCGCGGCGCGCGCATTGGTCGAGATGTGCACGTCGCGCCACGCCGGTGGAATCCGGAGTGCGTTGATGTGCTCCAGTTGTGCCGCATCCTTTATTGTGCTTCCGCTGGGCCCCTTGTAACGGAATCCTTTCGTCTTCGGCCCTTCGCGGACGATCCACTTCTGCGCCATTTATCCTATCGCCCCACGGGCGAAGCTTCTGCGTAGATTTGAGCGGTCGCCGCCACTCGACGGTTGCCGGCAAATTTACCAACAAATAGCTACGCATGCCTTTCAAGTTCTTGACGCTCGACATAGATGACCGCGTCGCGACTCTCACCGTCAACCGCCCCGACAAACTCAACGCCCTGAACGACGCGACGATCGCGGAACTCGGCCACGCGATCGATGAGATCCGCGTGAACGATGCGATCGCCGGCGTCATTCTCACCGGCGCCGGACGCGCGTTCGTCGCCGGCGCCGACATCTCGGAGTTGTCGAGTCAGACGCCGGTGCTGGCGAAGGCGCGTGCACGTGCAGGGCAGGATGTGTTCCGCAGGATCGAGACCTGCCCCAAGCCCGTCATTGCCGCGGTCAACGGCTTCGCTCTGGGCGGCGGGTGCGAGCTGGCGATGGCGTGTCACATCCGCATTGCATCCGACGCCGCCAAGTTCGGCCAGCCCGAGAGCAAGCTCGGCATTTTGCCTGGATACGGGGGGAGCCAGCGCCTCCCGCGCCTGATTGGCAAGGGACGTGCGATGCAGCTGCTCATGACCGGCGAAACGATCGACGCCGCTGAGGCTTACAGAATCGGTCTCGTCAACAAGCTGACGCCGGCAGCAGAGTTGATGAGCACAGCAAGAGAGATGATGAAGACCATTCTCGCGAACGGCCCGCTCGCGATAGCGCTCTGCATCGAGGCGATCGACCGCGGGCTCGAGATGTCACTCGAAGAGGGCCTGATTCTCGAGGCAAACCATTTCGGTCTCCTGGCGACGACCGACGACATGCGCGAGGGAATGCGCGCCTTCCTCGAGAAGCGCGCGCCCGTATTCAAAGGGAAGTGAGCATCATTGAAGCCGCTGCTGCTGCATCCGCTGCTCAGAAATCATCCGAGGAGCCAAGAGAGCGAATTCGCCTCGACAAAATTTCGATTCGCGAGTTCCGGAATCTCGAGCGCGTAGATCTCGAACTGCCGCCTGACGGTGCCGTCATCGTTGGGGACAACGGCCACGGCAAGACGAATTTCCTCGAGGCGATCTACTATCTCCAGATCATGCGCTCGATTCGCGACGCGCGCGATCAGGACCTGACGCGCTTCGACACCACGGGATTCCACATCTCCGCGCACGCGCATACTCCGGAGCCGCACGAGATCTCGGTGGGATTCGACCGCAACGCGAAACGCAAGAAAGTATCTATCGACGGCACCGAGGTTCGCCGCCTGAGCGACGCGCTCGGCGCACTTCCATCTGTTATGTTCTCGCCGCGAGATCTGGAGCTGGTGAGCGGTTCACCGGCTGAGAGACGACGGTACCTCGATCTCGTACTGGCGCTGACGGACGGAAAATATTTGCAAGCTCTCCAGCACTACCGCGCCAATCTCGCCCAGCGAAACGCGGCGCTCCGGAACGCGACGCGACGCGGATCGGCCGCCAATGAGCAGCAGATCGCGGTCTGGGAGCCCGCGCTTGCCGAGCACGGGTCGGTACTCATCGAAGCGCGTGCGAAGTGGGTCCGCGATTCCGCAGCGTATTTCTCAGACCGTCTGCAAGGAATCGGTGAGAAGGGTGACGCCCAGATGCGTTATGTGAGCCCATTCGCCGACTCGGAGGCGCGGCACGACGTCCTGCTCGCCGCCTTCGAGGAAAAGCGCGCACTCGATCTGAGAAGAGGGATCACGCACGTCGGCCCGCATCGCGACGATCTGGAGCTGACGCTCGACGGCCGAGACCTGCGCCTTTTCGGCTCGGCCGGCCAGCAACGCTCGGCAGCGATCGCGCTCCGGCTACTCGAGGCGGCGACACTGCGCAAACACGCGGGCGCCGAGCCACTGCTCCTGCTCGACGATCCGTTCGCGGAGCTGGACATCCGGCGCGCGGCCAGGATTCTCGTGATGCTCGAGGAGCGCGGCCTCGGTCAGACGATTCTCGTCGTACCGCGCGAGGCGGACGTACCGCCGGGGTTGATGCGGCTGGACAGGTTTCAGGTAACCGAGGGAGCTATCAGGGTGTGGCTGCCGAACCGTAAGGAAACTGCAAAGAGAGAAGAGTAAGGTTGAAGGTGCGAGGGACTAGGTGCGAGGCAGGAGGTAACGCGCACCACGTAACGGTTCTACCTCCTACCTCG
>DASWGL010000064.1:0-2951 GCA_036393735.1 Gemmatimonadaceae bacterium
TTAAACAACCAACCGACTCGCGGAGATCATATGAGCATCGCCGACACCCTATTGCCCGAGTTTGATCAGGAGATGGCCACCACCCGTCGGGTAGTTGAAAGGGTCCCGACCGACAAGGGCAAGTGGAAGCCCCACCCGAAATCATTCTCGCTCGGCCATCTCACGCAGCTGGTGTCCGGAATGCCGGGTTGGATCACTAACGCCGTGACACAAACCTCACTGAACCTTGGCAGCTACCCGGGATACACGTACGAGAAGACTGAAGACCTTCTCAAGGCATTCGACAAGCACGTCAAGGAAGCGCGCAAGGCTATTGCCGCCGCGAAAGACTCAGACTTTCAGGTGCCATGGTCCTTGAAGCGCGGCGACCAGGTTTTCTTCACGGCCCCGCGCGCAGTGATCGTGCGCCAGACCATCAATCACCTGGTTCACCATCGGGGTCAGCTCACTGTCTACCTGCGGCTCATCGATGTCCCGGTACCATCGATCTATGGACCGACAGCGGACGAGCCAATGCCTGGGTTATCGCCTTCGAAGAAATGAGCTGAGCTTTATCGCCTCAGGCGAATCGCTTTAGCGACCTTTCCTTCGCCTTCTGCATTTCTACTTCGCGATTTCGTGGCGGCGCGTTGGTATGTAGCGAGTGGACCAATCGATGCGCAGCTGCGGAGACCTCATCGACGGCTTGATTGAAGGCGGCTTCGTTTATACGCGACGGCTTCGTCGTCCCGCTCAGCTTTCGCACGAATTGAAGCGATGACGCGCGGATCTCGTCGTCGGTCGCGGGCGGCTCAAAGTTGGCGAGCGTCTTGATGTTCCGGCACATCCTCGTACTCCTCCGGGTCCAGTAAGCAGGTAGGGACTGCTTTCTAAAATAAACGGTGGGGAACTGCCTTCTAACATGATGACCTCGCACCTCAGGCGCTATTCCCTTAATGCTCAGGTCATCTCGGCGCCTTCTTCTTCCTCACGACGTCGACGAGTCCCCGCATTTGTCCCTCGTCGATAAGCCGAGCGTGGACTTCGCGAACTCCCGTCCGCGCGATCACATCGCGCACATTGTGCTCCCGAATTCCGCCGCCGGCAATGACTGTGATCCGCTCACGCGCCTGACCAACCAGTGCTGCAATGAGATCCACACTCTCCACTGCCGTCGCCGCACCGCCCGAAGTGAGCACGCGGCTCGCCCCCGCTTCGATCACCTCTTCGAGCGCGGCCGGCAGATCAACCGCGGAATCAATCGCGCGATGGAATGTCACGGGTAACCCCGCTGCTGCTTTGACCAAAGTGCGTGTGCGCTCGACGTCGACGCGACCACGACGAGTGAGCACGCCAGTCACGATTCCGGCGATGCCCAACCTTCCACTCAGCTCGGTGTCGCGAACCATCTGATCGACTTCATCGTCCGAATAGACGAAGTCGCCGGCACGCGGTCGAATCAGCACGAACACCGGCAGTCGCGTTCGCTCGGCGATCCCGGCTATCAATCCCGCGTCTGGCGTAGTACCACCAACGCTCAGATTGTCGCACAGCTCGATTCTGTCAGCGCCGGCGCGCTCGGCGGCGAGAGCCGAATCGAGAGTTTCGACTGCCGCCTCGACGAGGGTCAACTGGCGTCCAGCGGTGCGGCGGCGTCCGTGTCGGCGAGTATTTCTCCGATAGCGCACTCATGAATCACGGTCGCTGGCCAATCAGGGTCGTAGCACTCGGCGCTCCGCATTCGAGTCAGAGTTAGACGCTTTCCGGATCCCCAGACGATCATCACGCTCTCCTTCGCCGATACAATCGTGTCGATGCCAACGCTAATTCCGTGATCGGGCACAGCAGCGAGCGTCCCGAACGCCGGAAAGGTCTGGAGGTTGTCCCGACGTGTGTCTTCTGAAAGGTGAATGATCCGCGTTCGGCTCGAGCGAGCGCTGCCCGGTGGGTTGAACGCCACGTGTCCGTCGCTGGCGCCGGACGCCAGGATGAAGAAATCGATTCCTCCGATGTCAGCGATTGTTTTGTCGTACGCCTCGGGGTCACGAGGATCGGGAAACCAAAACGACTTGTCGCGCAGCCGTTGTGTCGCCGAGAGTGACGCGTTCAAGCGGTCGGCGATCTCGACACGGGCGAAGTGATGGCAGGACCACGGCTTCTTGGCGGACGCGTACTCGTATCCCGCGCCGACTGCCACGAGGTACTCATCCATCATCACCAGCACGACATGACTCAAATCCTCTGGCTTCTCCGCTAGCTGCCTCGCCAGCGCTCTGTAAATTGGCCGTGGCGTCCGACCAGTAGGACATCCGAGGACAAAGCGCTTGTCGCCCCAGCGTGCCTTCTCAATGCGGGTGAGCACCAGATGCGCTACTTGCTCTCCGATTGCATCAGGAGATGGAAAAACGCGCACCGGAGTTCGGGGCATGGATCGCTATGCGAGTGGATCGAGGAAGAGACTCGCCGCACCAATCAGTCCCTCCCATCCCTCGAACGACGAGCCGACAACTCGAGTGTGATCACGGAACTCCGGTCGGGCGTGGGTATGGTAGCTGGCGCGCACGGACTCGAGCAGAAGCTCTCCAGCCGCGGAGATTCCTCCGCCGACCGCGATTGTATCGGGCGAGAAGAGCGGCGACAGGGACGCCAATCCAAGTCCGAGCCACCATCCGGTCTCGGACAAAGCCTGTAGCGACGCCTGATCTCCTTCTCGCGCGCTGGTAATGATCTCGCGGACGGTGCGACCACCGCCTCGCTCCGACAGAGCCGCCACGTTCACCATCGCCTCGAGGCAGCCGCGCGCACCGCAGGTGCAAAGCCGGCCGTTCCGGTCGACAATGATGTGTCCGATATCGCCCGCGCACTCACCGGTGTAGCGGAGCAGCTGTCCATCGATGATCACTCCGCCGCCAAGCCCCGTCCCGAGAGTCACACCCAGCAACCGCGTCGACCCTCGACCGGCCCCGTACCGA
>DASWGL010000065.1:0-7723 GCA_036393735.1 Gemmatimonadaceae bacterium
TGCCACCGTGGTGGGTGGACGCCAGCAGGTAATCGACGTCACCGACGTGCATGGCGATTACACCTACGCCATCACCGGAACTGTACAGAAGACTTTCTTCGACAACTTCCAGGGCTCGCTGGCGTATAGCTACAGCCAGACCAGAGATATCGCGGCAACGACGAGCAGCACTCAGGGCTCGAACTACCGCTACCAGCGCGACCTGAGCGGCTACCTCGAGGATCGAAGCCTCACGCGCGGCAAGGAAGACATGCCGCACCGTATCATCGCCACCGGCACGTGGAGACTGAAGACGCTGACCGACTTCTCGTTGGTTTACGTCGGGAACTCGGGCGCTCCGTACGACTACGTGTACGCCGCGGGCGCCGGTTCAGGATCCGGCGACGCGAACGCCGATGGCCAGTCCCAGAACGATCTCGTGTATGTCCCGAAGGACGCGCATGATCCAAACGAGATCCTTTTCAATGGGTTCAACGCAACGCCGGGATCGGCGGCGCAGCTCGAAGCCGCGGCGCAGGCAGAGGCATTTGATCGCTATATCGATCGCGTACCCTGCCTCAAGAAGAACCGTGGCAAGCTGCTCAGTCGTAACGCCTGCCGGAATCCGTGGCAGAACGACGTCGACGTGAGCGTAGGTCAGTCGCTGAGAGCGTTCGGACAGCAGAACCTCCAGGTCCGGCTCGACGTCATCAACTTCGGCAATCTGCTCAACAAGAGATGGGGATGGCAGAACTTCTCCGACCAGAACAACACCTGCGGACCGATCTGCAGCGCGACTACGCTGCTCACGCAGACGGGCAACTTCACGACTGGCCGTACGCAGCAGACGATTCAGGGCATTTACACCTTCAACAAGACGATGAAGCCGTGGAACGCCGACAACGCGGCGTCGAACTACCGTATGCAGCTATCGATGCGGTATAGCTTCTAGAAAGACCCGACGGCTGCGGACCGCAGCCATCGGTAGCACCAATGCGTAGGAATGCCGGCGGGATTTCTCCCGCCGGCATTTTCTTGTCTAACAACTTCCACGTGTTCGACGCGCGAAATCCAGATGTCCTTTCAGCCGACCGATGACAGCCATTGAGCTATCGAGCTACGCCGGCCTCACCGCCATGACGCTGCTCACTTTCAATATTCTCATCGGGCTTCTGATGTCCGTGAAGTACAATCCCGTCAGGAGATGGCCGCACCGGCGAATCAACACCTTCAAGATCCACAACTGGACGGCCTACATCGCTCTGGCAGTCGCCGTGATTCACCCGGTCCTCATTCTCTTTTCCTCGACGGCGAAGTTCTCGCTCATCGACATCGTCTATCCGGTGAACGCGCCCAAGCAGCCATGGATCAATGTGCTTGGTGCGTTGGCGCTATACACCCTCGCGTTCGTTGTGGTAACCTCGTACTTCCGGGGCGAGCTGGGACGAAAGAGATGGAAGTCGCTTCATTTCACCGCGTACGGAACCGCCGCCCTCTTCTACGTCCACGGGATCCTTACCGATCCGAATCTCAAGGATCAGCCGATCGATTTTCTCGACGGCGAAAAGGTCTACGTCGAGCTCTGCCTGCTGATAGTAATCGTGGCAATGGTGCTTCGCTGGCGTTGGCAGCTCCGTCAACCGCCCCCGCGCGTTCACCGGCCGAAACAGCCGCGATCACCGCGCCGCTCACTAACATCGGGTTTCGGAAGGCAGTTAAAACGACGCTTTCCCCCTAGAAGATCTTTACATTGATGTACCGCTTCGGATTCTTCTTGATGTCCGCGAGCAGCGAATCCATGCGCTGCAACAACGCCCGCACGTCGTTGTACGCGCCGGGATCGTTCAACAGCATCGCCGCGCTCCCGGGCCCGCTGTCAACCTTGGCGAGAACCGCATCGAGCTTGCCCGACGTCTCCTTGAGTTGAGCGCTTATATCCGCCAGGTTCGCGCTTGCCGTGCGGAAGTTTTTCACCGTCGAATCCACCTTCGCCGGATCGATCGCTCCAGTCGCGCGCCTAAGCGATGTCATCGTCGCGCTCAACTGCCGCGACTGCTCGGCGGCGATCGCCGCGAAATCGATCACCAGGCGATTCGTCGCCGAGATCGTGCTTCGCAAGTCGCGGATTCCTCCCGCCGCCACCATCTCGTGCTCCAACGCCGATGTCACCGCGTTCACGGACCGCATCACCGAATCGGCCTTGCTCGTGAGCTCCGAGATTCCGGGAGTGGAAGGGCCGATTGGAACAGTATCACCATCGTTGAATGAGCGTGGATCCGGGCGCGAAGGTGTGAGAGCAACCGCCTGATCGCCGAAGATACCGTTTGGTATCACCGCCGCCTTGCTCGTCACCGGCACCTTGTAGTGGTTCTGGATTCTCAGCGTCGTGACCAGGATGCCATCCTGGTGCAGATCGACTTCGTCCACGTAGCCTACGTTGACACCGACGAGCAACACTGGCTGTCCCTGCTTGAGTCCCGCGCCCCACGGAAACTTCGCGTACAGCGGATAGCCCTTCGACAATCCCCCGCGCGCAAGCCAGAGCGAGCCGAGCACTGTCACTATGACAGCGACGGTGATCACGAGACCAACCAGCACTTCGTCTCTTGTCTTCATGCCTGGAGGTAAGGGGCCAGCAGGAGCGCAGTGAGCGCGTCCAGTACGAGAATCGCGACCGACGTTACGACCACTGCTTGTGCGGTGCTCCGTCCGACGCCCTCGGCGCCGACGTTCGCGGTGTAGCCCTCGTAGGAGCAGAAGAAGGCTATCGCGCCCCCGAATATAGTCGCCTTGATGATGCTATACACTATCTGGAACGGTGTGAACGAGAGTCGGAGACCAGCCGTGAAATCGGCACTCGTTACATCCGTGGCAGTGATTGCGGTGAACATCGCGGTGCCGATCCCGACCGCGTCGGCGAGGATCGTGAGCACTGGCAGCATGATGAGCGCGGCGATGAGCCGCGGCACCACCAGATACGCGACCGGATCGTACGCCAGCGTCTCCAGCGCATCGATCTGCTCCGTCACGCGCATCGTTCCGATCTCTGCCGTGATGCGCGCCCCCACACGCCCGGTCAGCACGAGGCCCGTGAGCAAAGGCCCGAGTTCGAGAATTATCGATTGCCGCGAGATCAGACCAACGACCGAGAGTTGGACTCCCCCAAAGAGCTGATATCGCGTTTGGAACGCAGTAACGGCTCCAATAAACGCGGCGACGATCGCGGCGAGGGGCACGGAATCGACGCCGATATTGCGCATCTGACGAATCGTTTCCGGTCCGTAGGTCGCGGGATCCCTGAAGGCGCGTCCGATGTCGCGGACGAAGTATCCCCACTTCCCGACTTTACGGAAAGGACGGAGTGGATCCTTGATCAAGTTCTGACGCGCGCGAAGAGGATGACTCCCACTACGCCGAATATGATGCTTGGCAGCCACGCTGCCAGGTCCGCCGGTATCATTCCCTTGCCGCCGATGCCCTTGGTGAGCTGAATCAGCATCAGGAAGATCACCGTGGTTGCCAGACTGAGCCCGACTCCGTACGCCGCGCCGCCCCGCTGCGTGCTGGTCGCGAGCGGCGCGCCAAAGAGGAGAATCACGATGCACGTGACCGGTATCGCGATCTTGAGCATCCTCTCCACCCTCAGCTCGTTCACTTCCGCTCCCGAACGCTCCATCGACGTGATGAAGCGTCCAAGCTCTCGGAAGCCCATGTCTGTCGGCGCCTTTTGCGCCAGCGTCAGCTGCTTCGGCGGCTCTGTGAAATGACGGTCGACCAGCGAGTCGAAGCTGAAGGTCATGTTGTGGAGCGTGTCGGGTATCACGTGCATGGCTCCGCGTTGCAGCACCCAGCCCCTCGAGGGCTTGTAGCGCGCGTTGCTGGCCGTGATGACGTACGACGGATAGGCGGGCCCGTTGCCCTTTCGCTCGATCACCATCCCCTCGATCGACGGCTCGATGAGATGCAGGGCGCCGATCTTGTAAACGCGTCCACCGTCGGCCGCGTACGCGAAGTTGTACCGGTCGTTACCGATGTTGAGGCGGTTCGGATCGAGAATGTCCGATCGCTTCTTATTGGTGACCGGAGCGAGCTCGCCGAGAATGAGACCGAGAACGGTAGCGATGAGCGCGCCAGCGAAAATGGGGGCGATGAGACGGTAGAAGCTGATGCCGGATGCCTTTGCGGCAGTGATCTCTGAATGTCGCGTCAGCGCTCCGATTGCGAATACCGTGGCGAACAGAACTGCCGCCGGTAGCACCATGAACATCGAGTCTGGAAGCCAGTACAGGTAACTGAGCGCGATGCGCCCGACCGACAGGTGCTGGCCAAGGTACTTGTCCAGGTTGTCAGTGAGGTCGATGATGATGAGCAGGATTGGAAACCCGAGCGCCGTCGCCACGAAGATGTTCCAGAACTCGATGAAGACGTAGCGGTCGAGCGCCCGCACCATTCTTTTCAAGCGGCGAGTCTCGCGCGCGCTTCCCGGCGCTTCTTCCACCCGATCTTCGACCGGATCGATCCCTTGATCGCGCCGATCATCTCCCTCATGTCGCCGCCGCGGGCGGTGGTGCCTTCCTGGCCCATCTTGGCCAGCATCCACAGCGCGGCCAAAGAGAAGATCACGTTCGCCATCCACATCGATACCACTGCCGGCATGAGTCCGCGCTTGGCGATCGACTCGCCGGCGATCAGGCACACGTAGTAGAGCGCGAACACGAACAAGCTGACACCGATCGTGAGACCCACGCCACCGCGTGGAAATCGCAGCGCGATTGGGGCGCCCAGGAGGACGAACACGAAGCAGGCGACGGCCAGCGCGAACTTCTTGTGGATCTCGACCCCATAGGAGTTCATGAGTGTCGCGCTGTCCTCAAGCCTGATCCTCGACACTTCGATCGCGGCGAGATCGGCGGAGTTGGGCGGCGGTCCTTGTGCCACCGCGTTATTGGGATTGGGAGTCGCTGGTGTTGATCCCCTGGACGCTGGCGGTGGAAGAGTCGCTGGTGCGGCGCCCTGTCTGGTTGCTGGCGGCAAAACAGCCGGAGTCGATGAAGTGCTCCGCGATGTCGACGATGCGCTTTGCTTCACATTTGCTTTTGGGGTCGTCGATACGCCCTGAGCTTTTGCTTCCTTGGGCTTCAAGAGCGCGAGAGCGTTGCAGTACAAGCGGCCAAGCCCGATGTCCCAGGGTGCACTGGTGTCCGTGTCGAGCACGTCCGTGCTCAGCTTCGCCTTCGATTTCTTGAGCGCGGCAAGCCTCGTCTCGAATTCCCTGCGTGCGTCCTCGTGGTCGCGACGAGCCCTGTCCTGTGCCGCCTGCATCTCGCACACCGTCATTTCGCGGTCGCTCTTGTACGAATCAGCGGTGGTTTTCTGAAACTGGTTGCCCACTCCGCGCACGCGAACGCGGGTCGAATCGAAAAACACGCGCCGCAGCTCGTCCGGGTTCGCCGTCGGAACGTCCTGGATGTTGCCGTGGTAGAGCGTGAGCTCGAGGTCGGTCATCCCCTTGGTCATCCCCATGTTGCCGCTGTCTGCGTAGATCGTACGATGACGCGTCGGATCGCCCATGTCGTAGATGACTACCTCTCGCATCAGATTCGATGCTTCGTCCAGATGTCCTGCGCGGAGGTAGAACTTTCCGGGGCTGACCTCGTTGATCACCTGCTCGCGCAGCCCGAACGTCGGCTTCTTCTGGGCGATGTCCCGTTGAAGGACAGCCAGCCGGTGATTCGATCTGGGAAGGATCTGATCGTTGAACCCGATCATCACAACGGTCACACCGAGCGCCGCCCACAGCACGGGCTTCAACACGCTCACGATGCTGACGCCGCTGGCCTTGAGTGCCGTGATCTCATTTTCAGCGGCCAGGCGGCTGAACGCGTACAGAGTGGCGACAAGAACAGCCATCGGTAGGGTCAGAGCCACAGTCAGCGGCACGGACAACCCGAAGAATTCAGCGATCACGAGAGTCGGCAAGCCTTTACCGACCAGCTCCCCAAAATGCTTTCCGATGTACTGCAACAGCAGGATCGAAGTGAGCGCCGTAAGGGCGAACGTCAGCGGACCGACATGTTCCTCTAGAACGTAGCGGTGCAGTATCTTCACGGAGTGAAATATACCCTCCGCCCGTGGGTAAGCGACACGCAGACAACGAGTTCCGCGCGTTCGGCGGAGCGGTGCTTGCGCTACATCGCGATCGTGTTTGCCGCGATTGCGTTGCTCGGTGCGGCTGGTCAAACGGCGCGCGGGCAGGACCCGAGCGATACGACGCGGAAGATTACTCCGGCACCCCCAGTCACTCCGCCAAGCGGCACGCCGGGAACCCCCGCGCTCCGGTTGAGGCTCGGACGCGACACGCTCCCATTGACACTTCCGTCCGTTCTCTCACAGGGTGAGCGGGAGTCGTTCCGTCGGGCTCAGGCACAGATCGAGGCGGCGCGCGCGACGGCATTTCAGCAGAACATGCGCGCGATCATGCAGGCAGTGTGGGGCCAGGTCGCGACCAGCAACTTCGCCACGTCGACGCCAGCGCCTGCGTATCCTGGTGAGCTGCCGCCGAAACCGAAGCCCACAGTCCCGCCCAAGCGCGTGCCGATCCTTGGGGAATACGCAGATCTTGGGCTCCAGATCGACGGACGACTCGAGTTTCGCGGCGAAAAAAATCAGAGCGCTCTCTGTTCATCGACGTTCTTTTTCGATCCGGTCGCTGACTGCCGTAATTTCTTCGAGCCGCAAGTCGACTTTCAGTTCGCCGCCAAGTCCGGCGGCATCGTCGCCGACAGGGTGCACGTCAATCTCGACTACGACACCCAGCGCGAGTTCGACGCATCGAACAACATCTCTATCTACTACGAGGGGAGGCCCAGCGAATTCGTGCAAAGGCTCGAGGTCGGCAACGTGACCTTCCAGCCGCCCGCTTCGCGCTACATCACCGCCGGAATCGCGAGCGGCAATTACGGAGTCCAGGCGATCACGAAGATCGGGTCGATGCGAGTGAAGGCAATTCTCGCGCAGCAGAAAGGGAATATCGTTCGCGATCGGGTGTTCACGGTCGGCGATCGAACGCTTCAGGCGATCGACCGAAAGATCGAGGACTATCAGTTCGAGTCGCGCCGATTCTTTTTCACGATCAACCCGAAGCTCTTTGGCGCTGCGTACCCGAATGTCGACATTCTCGATACGCGGAAAATGGCGACGTTGGCTGCTTCTCTCCCGGATACGCTGCGGCCGACCAAGATCTTTCTCTACCGCCTGCTGATTGGCGGGCAGCCGCCCAATCCAAACGGGCCGCAGTTCCGCCTGATCGGCAACCCTCGCTCTCGGCGCGGCCAAGTCTACGAGTATCTGCGTGAAGGCGTCGACTATTATGCTGACCCATCTCTGCTGTGGATCGCGCTGGTGCGTCCGCTCGCTCTCAACAACGAGCGCCTCGTCGTCGCATATCGTGTCCGCATCAACGGCCGGGACACTGTCTACACCGCGACGGGAGGCACGCCTGACCTAACGTATACGACTCTGCGAGAGCAGTTCGCGAATCTCATCTGGGATCCCAACGTGCAGCCCGGCGATCCGGAGTTCGATCGCGAGATCCGAAGTGTCTACCGCCTTGGCGGGGCGGATCTACGGCGTCAGAGCGTGACGCTGAAGGTTGTCACGGGAAGCGCCGACGATCAGGAGAAGCCCGCCGCCGGCAACGCCGATACGTATCTCAAGCTGTTCGGTCTCGCGCAATCGACGAACA
>DASWGL010000066.1:0-5982 GCA_036393735.1 Gemmatimonadaceae bacterium
AACCGCGCGAGTTGTAGGACTTTCGTTGTTGGCCTTGGCGTGTACTCCGTCGGACGGACCGGGTGCGCGCCAAGGCGCTGTTCCTCCCCCAGCCGACAGCATCGTGCTCGAACGCTCGATATGCTTCGGAAGCTGCCCAGCGTACCGCATGCGTCTGTCCAATCGCGGTGAAGTCCTTTTCGAATCCCGCAATCCGGAGGAGCAAGGTCGCCGAACCTCGGACACAGTAACCGCAGCCACTTTTCCGGCGCTCATCTCGAAGGCGAGATCCATCGGCTTCTTTGATTTGCCGGCAGAGATCGCCGCCGACTCTGTCCTCTGTCATGTGCGTGCAACTGATCATCCGACTGTCGTTGTCACCGTTTTCGCGAAAGCTCAAACGAAACGGGTCGATGATTATCTCGGCTGTTACGAGACACCAGAGCGTGGGATTCTGCCGCCGGTCGTGCGCTTGCGGTCGTTCGAGGTCGAGATTGATTCAGTTTTGAGGGCCTCACGATGGGTGACGCCAGCCAACCGGCGCTGAGCGCCTGCCGAGGAATCTGAAGGCGGGTTTGACACCGGCAACTACCGGCCGCCTGGCAAGGCGAATAGGATATGTCGAAACGCTCTCACTTAAATGGAGTGGCATGAACAAGACCGTCGGACTTCGTAGTGCGCTCGGATCGCATTGCCGCAAATGATCTCCGAGGGCGAGCAGATGCCAAAATTCTCGCTACAAGCGGATGATGGGACTACCGTAACCAGGGATTCCCTCACCGGGAATAACGTCGTCCTCTACTTCTATCCCAAGGACGACACCACGGGCTGCACGAAGGAAGCGTGCGATTTTCGGGACGCCCTTCCGCGATTCGGCAGAATCGACGCGGTCGTGGTTGGCGTGAGCCCCGACAGCATCGAATCGCACCGCAAGTTCAAGGCGAAATACGATCTCCCGTTTCGACTCCTGTCAGACGACGGTCACAAGCTTGCCGACACCTTCGGTGTCTGGAAGGAGAAATCCATGTACGGACGCAAGTTCATGGGGGTCGAGCGCACGACAGTGATCATCGACAAGAAAGGGCGAGTCGCGAAGATCTTTCCCAAGGTCAAGGTTCCTGGTCACGCCCAGGAAGTGGAGAAAGCGGTCCGCGAGCTGGGGAAGAGGTCAGGTTGAATACCTCACGCGGACCGTCGGCGGAAACATTGCTGCAACGTCCGCGGTGACTCTCGGCATGCTCTCGACGCGTAGCTCGCGCAAGCGAGGGAGGCGGGCCAACGCTGCGATGCCAGCGTTGCTGAGACCAGCGCACGAATCGAAGGTGACATCCTTCAACGAGTCGACCCTGCTCAGAATCTCCGGCGTCCGATCCGTGATCCGGTTGTAACTTGCGAAGTACTTTCTCAACCGGGGAAGGCCGGCAATGTACTCCGTGGCGACGTCAGTCGTGTTGCGGCAGTACATCAGCACCAGAGATTCCAGTCGTTCGCAACGGCCGATGTGCCTGTAGCCCTCGTCCGGTACGTCCATCGGCATCAATTCCCTGAGCGCGGGGAATTGCGGCAGGACCGATAATCCGACGTCGTCGACGTTTTTGCAACTTACTGACAGATGACCAAGTGCTGGCATGCTGGCGAGCGCTATGAATCCGCGGCGCCGCAGGTTGTGGGAGCGACGCCCCCAGATGTGCTCGATCGACTGTGACCGGCTCAACGCTACGAATCCCTCATCGGTGGCATCCGTGTCCTGGCACATCAGGAAACGGAGGTGCGGCAGCGCCGCGATGTACGGCATCGATTCGTCCTTGGCGTCGAAAGCGAGCCAGCCGAGGTGGGGCAGATTCACGAGCGGACCAAGTCCCGCCCCTGTGATCGCGAGCTGATCGGAGTCTATGTTCAGCGCGAACAGTCCATCGAGTCCCACGAGCTGCGCCATGCCTCTGTCGGTGAAGGTGCCGCGCAGCATCAAGAAATTTGGGCCCGCGTCGAACCCCAACAGCGACATCCTCGGCTCACCACCTTGCCAGGACTTGAACACCGGAAGTTGGTGGAGCAGCGCGAGGCCAGCGTCGCTTACCTGATTGCCTGATCTGAAATTCCGCAGCTTGCCTTTAGCGGCGAGCGCGCGGATGGCACCGTCGCCCGTCTGTGTCCAGCAGAGATCCACCGCCCGGAGATCATCGCACGCCGCAAGATTCGCCACTCCCGCGTCGGTGACCCGCGTCCCCGTCAAAACGATTGACTCGAGCTCTGGCAGTCGACGAAGTACCTCGAGGCCTCGATCGGTGATTCCACAACCCGTCAGGTTCAGATGCTGGAGACGCGGCAGACGGGCGAGGTGCGCCAGTCCAACATCGGTGACGCCTTTTGAACCCTCGAGGTCAAGTGCCGTGATGTGATCGAGTCGCGAGAAGCGATCGAGCAGGTCATCCGTCATCTGGCCGCTCGCGTGGAGACCAGGCAGCTGCTGCTCGGTCATTGCCACGATGATCTCGTCCCAGTCCCGTGACCTTGCCACTTCTTTCTTCACGCCTGCATCGTCGGTGGAAAACGCCACAACAGATTTCGCGGCGATTGTTTTGCCTGGCGGCACCGAGGCCGCGAAGTCCGACAGCGCCTGCCAGCTTTCGAAACCCTGCATTCGAGCAACGAGGTACTGTGCCTCACCGAGGGTGATAGTGTCGTCGTCCGGGCTCTGCGGTTGCTCGGTTTTTCCGAGATCCAGGCGCAAGTACCGCCGCATCGCGTCCCACGCTCGCATGTGACCGAAGTAGTCCCAAACGATCCGCATCGCGCTGCCCTCGCCAGTTCGGTACGCCGTCACGAGCGCTTCGGCCACTTTTTCGTAGCGGCGCATTGGCGTGTCCTGGGCAAGCCGGTTCTTCAGCTCTGTCCAGGATGGCAGGCCGTGCTCCAACGCGAGCGCGTGCTGCACCTCGCGCAGGGTGGGCAACTCGGAGGCATTTGGAAGCACGCGTTGAAGACGAGCGCGTGACTCGGCGACGTTTGCGTGAAGCGCGTTCAACCAGCGCTTCGCCTCCCTCTTCAGGTTCTCGAGGGTGGTCCTGGGCGTGATTTGCCTAGGCATAGACCTTTCTCCCATGACGCCTGAAGTCCGCTGAATGACAGGCTGGAAAAAAGGTTAGCGATCTACTGCGAACCTCTGCTGGGTAGGAGTGATCTCCTTTGCCGCGGACAGGAGGCGTCCCAATGCGCTCTGGGGGAAGTCTCGCCTTTCCTGACGCACGTTGTCAACCCGACCCAATGAGCGCGCAGACATCATAGCCGTCGAGTTAACGCATCAAGGAGATGCGACCGGCACCGCCGCCTTTCTTCCGTCGTCGATCCCGAACCCGAGCACAATCGTTCCGAACACGAGGGCGGCCGATGTAAAGAGCGGGACGGTCTTTCCAAAATGGTCGTAGGAAAAGCCTGCCCACAGCGGGATTATCACGCGCGACAACCCGCCAAACGTCTGCTGCACTCCCATGTACAGCCCGCGCTCCCTGCTCGAGATCACGCGCGACAACATGGAGGTCACACATGGAAACGTGAACGCGGTGCCAAGAGGGATCAGCGCAACCGCGATCGCCAGGACGAAGTAGCCGCGTGCGAGGGGGAGCGTCGCGAGCCCCGTTGCGAGCAAAGCGAGCCCGATTCGTGATAGCTGCGCCTCACCGTATCGATCGACCATCTTTCCCAGAATGCCTGCGCGTGTCACGACCGAGATCACACCGACGTAAGTATAGAAGATCCAGATCTGGTCCTTACCGACAGCGAACCTGTCGTGAAGAAATACCGCCAGAATCGCCATCAACCCCGAGAACGCGCCCATTGCGATCGCATAGATCCAGATCAGGCGCGGCGCCGGCTCGCCGGGGTGAGTGATAACGCGAGCGATCACGGTTCGGGATGCCCTCGGTTTCTTCTCGTGCGCTTCTGTCATGTCGCGTGATTCGCGCAGGAATTTCCAGGCGAAGAAAATGTTCACGAGACATAGGCTCGCGGCCGCGAGGCCAGGTCCGCTGCGGCCAAACTTTAGTGCCACCCCTCCCAGCGCGGGTCCGATCGCAACGCCGACATTTGTCGCGGCGGAAAGCCAGCCGAGCGCCCTGGCGCGATTGTCGGGCTCTACGGAATCAGCGACGTACGCCTGAATGACGCCAACTGTGCCGCCACCCGCGCCCTGAACGATGCGCGAAAGCAGCAGCAGCCAGATGGACGTAGCGTACGCGAAAACTATGTAGGCGAAGCACGCAGCCGTGAGTCCGACGAGCAGCGCGGGGCGCCGGCCGTATCGATCGGAGAATCTTCCCCATAGCGGAGCGCTGATCAGCTGCGCCGCGGTAAAGGCACTCATTAGAATCGCCACTTCGAACCCACCGCCGCCCATCTCCAGCGCGTAGAAAGGCATCAGCGGGATGATCATCAGCAATCCCACCATGTCGACGAAGTTCGTGATGATCAGCACGAACAACTTGCCGCTCGCGACCCTCGACACCCGCCCGCTCATCGCCGACGCTTTCCCGCGCAGCGCCATCTAGTCCTCCACCTTGCCCAGTGCGGCGGGAGGAACTGCTCTACCGACTACGCCGGCGAGCGCGATGATCGTAAGCGCGTATGGAATCATCTCGATGAACTGTGATGGAATTGCGTGACTTCCCTGTAATTGTATCTGAAGCGTCTCTGCCGCCGCGAACAACAGACATGCAGCCGCGGCGCGGACAGGATCCCATCGCCCGAAGATCACGGCCGATATCGCGATGAATCCGCGGCCCGCCGTCATCTGGTCCGTGAACTGATGCTGGTCGAGCGCGAGATATACTCCGCCGAGCGCCGCCAGGATCCCCGATATCGCCACCGCGACGTATCGCACGCGCGTCACGCTCACTCCGACGCTCTCGGCCGCCTCGGGATGCTCGCCCGCTGCACGCACGCGCAAACCGAACGGCGTTTTGTAAATCACGAACGCAACCAACGGCGCGACGAGGATCCCGAGCCAGAGCAGCGGATTGTCGAATCCCGCCGCCTTGATGTTCCCACCAAAGCCGGCGACGCGCGGTGAATTGGACGAGCTGGCGAAGAACAGCTTCAGAAAGAATCGCGTGACGCCAATCGCCAGCAGATTGATGGCGACTCCAACGACGACCTGGTCAGCCCGATAGCGTATGGTGGCGACCGCGTGAATGAGCGAAAAGATCAATCCCCCAAGCATCCCGCACAGCACGCCAACCCACGGACTCCCCGAGTAGTTGGTGCCGAGCACGGCGGCGAACGCCCCGCTCAGCATGAACCCCTCGAGCGTGAGGCTGACAATGCCGGCGCGCTCCGCCACGACTCCACCGCTCGCGGCAAACAGATACGGAATCGCGATCCGTATCATCTGCGTGAGAAACGAAATGGGATTCACGCGTCGTTCCGTCCGCGTGCGCCGCGGAGGATTCGTCTCACTTCGGGTACCGCCATGGCCACCGCGAGAATGACGACGCCCTGAAGAACGTCCATCATCTGCTTCGGCACGAAGGCGTGTATTGCGAGTCCACCTTGAGACAGCGTCGCAAAAAAGAACGCGGCGATGAGAACGCCAAACGGATGGTTTCTGCCAACAAGCGCGACCGCGATTCCCATGAAGCCAGCGCCGCTCGCGAAGCCGTCCTCGTAATAATGTTTGTAGCCGAGGACGTAGTTGATTCCGCCGATTCCCGCGATCACGCCGGAAAAGGTGAGCGCTCGCATCCAGACGCGGCCGACGCTGATGCCTCCGTATTCCGCCGCTTCGGGCTGGAGCCCAACCGCCCGAAGGTCGTAGCCGCCCCGCGCGCGAAAGAGATAGAACCACACGGCGACGGCGACCAGCACGGCCACGATCAGCGCGAGATTAGCGGCCGATCCGTGGAACCGTGGATCGATGTCGGCGAGCCTGGGCAGTACACCGGCATGGATCTCGGGAGTGTGAAGGGTCTCCGGCACGTGCAGGTGCCCGGCGATGAACCAGTTGAGCAG
>DASWGL010000067.1:0-23693 GCA_036393735.1 Gemmatimonadaceae bacterium
AGATGGTGCGGGTTGATACCGCTGCCGCGACCGCCGACTACTACACTCGTCTCGCGGCCGCCTACGGTGCTCTGAACCAGCCGCAGAAGGCGTCGGAAGCCTCGGCCTTGGGCGCGAAAAAGTTCCCGAACGATGCACACCTCCTGCTCATCACTGCGAACTCGCTGTACAGGGCCGGACAACTTCAGCAGGCGCTGGACGCGGCGAAGAAGGCCGTCGCGGCGGACCCGAAAAACCCGCCAGGCTATTTCCTGCTTGCAACCATTCAGGGCGCGCTCAACCAGTACGACGATGTCATCAACACCCTGAACCAGGCAAAGACAGCCGGAGCAGATCCGTCGGGCCTCTCGCAGATCGCGCTGCAGCAGGGAAGCAACGCTTTCAAGGCGGGACAAGGCTCAAAGGATCGCGCGGATTTCCAGCGCGCCATCAAGTTCCTCCAGCTTTCCGACCAGCTACAGAGCTCAGCGGACGCCAAGTTCCTGCTTGGTGCCAGCGCTTTCTCGCTTGGTCAGAGCGCGGTAACTGACGCCAACGAGAAGCGGAGCTGCGACCTCGCCCGCATGGCTCGAGATGCCTTCAACCTCGCCTCGATTAATCTGCCGGCAGGCGGGCAGAAGTACCCGACGGAGGCTGCCCAGCTCCTGACGGCAATTCCGCAGTTTACGCCCGCCGTCGATAATGAGGTGAAGCGCTTCTGTAAGTGACCGACTCGGACCCCGTGGCCGGCCGGTGGGATAGCTCCTACCATGCGCCGGTCATGGTCGAAGAGGTGGTGGCGCTGTTCAAAGGCTCAAGGCAGGTTCTGGATTGCACGTTGGGCGGAGGAGGGCATAGCGAAGCCCTCCTCGCCTCCGGCTCCTCGGTGGTGGCGATCGATCGCGACGAGGCTGCCATAACCGAAGCACGAGAGCGGCTGGCGCCGTACGAGGCGTCAGGCCGCTTTCTCGCTTTGAGGGGGAATTTCGGCGAGATCGATCGCATTCCGGAGCTCCAGGGACGCACCTTCGACGGGGTTCTCGCCGACCTTGGTGTATCCTCCCGGCAGATCGATGCGGACGATCGGGGTTTTTCTTTTCGACCCGGAGCGTTACTCGACATGAGGATGGACCGTCGCTCTACCGGCACCGCCGCCGATTTGCTCAACACCCTCGATGAAGCAGACCTATCCCAAATTTTTCGCGAGTACGGAGACGAGCCGCGGGCCAACCGGCTTGCGCGGGAGATCGTGCGTCGTCGCGACCGAAAGCCGATGCAGGTAAGCGATGATCTCGTGGACGCGATTCGCGGAGCCTACGGTGCGCGCACGGGCCCCAGCGAGTTCGCGAGGTTCTTCCAGGCGGTTCGTATCGCCGTCAACGACGAGCTCACCGCACTCGAGCGGGCTCTGCCTTTGTTGCGCGATATGCTCGACCGGCGCGGCGTCCTCGCCGTGATCTCTTACCACTCCGGAGAAGACCGGCTCGTCAAGCATACCATCCGCGAATGGAGTCGCGACTGCATTTGCCCGCCGAAGCAGCTACAGTGCACCTGCCGCGGCAAGGCGCTTGGCGAGGTCGTGACCAAACGCGCCTTCACGGCGAATCCGGCGGAGACCGCCGTGAATCCCCGTTCGCGCAGCGCCAGACTACGAGCATGGCGAAAAGCCGCGTAGCATTCCGAGGGCGGACCCTGGTGGCTCTCATACTCGGCGTCTTCGTGCTCGTTGCCCTCGCGATTGTGTGGCGGCGCACGATCGGAATCAGCCAATCCGAGCGCCTCGCTGCACTCGACGCCAAGCGCATTGGGCTGGAGGGTGAGCGGGCGCGCCTCGAGAGCGAGATTCGTGACGCCTCGGCGAGGCAGACGCTTGGCGTGACAGTGGAGCATCGACTCGGCATGCACATCCCAACGGACAAGCAGGTGGTGATACTCCCACGCACCGCGAGATGAAAACCCCTAAGCGCGTCGCGATCGTTCACGCCTTCTTCGTGGTCTTCGCGCTCGCGCTCGTTGCCCGCGCGGCGAAGGTGCAGGTCTTTGAAGGTAAGGAATGGGTGGCCCGCGCCACGCGGCAGCACTTCTTCGCGGGCTCGCTGTCCGCCCCGCGCGGAGAGATTCTGGATGCGAGCGGCAACACGCTGGTCGAGAGCCGAGAGATGACGCGCGTCGCGGTCGCGCTGCCCGAAGTTCGTGACACCGCTTTCGTTCTCAAGGCGCTGCACCACGCGCGGGTTGATGCCGATGCCGTCCGCGCCGCCATCGCGCGGCGACGCCGTTGGATCGACCTCCCTGGGCTCTACACTGCTTCCGATGTTGCCTCACTCTCGAAGCTGAACGGCATCCACCTGACGCCGGTGCTGCAGCGAGTCTACGCCAATTCAGGCGGCATCAAGCGAATCGTCGGCACCTTGGACGGGCAGGGGAATCCACTGGGTGGTTTGGAGCTCGCGCTCGACACGCTACTGCGCGGCGATTCCGGAAAGGTGAGGCTCGCTCGGGACAAGGATGGCCGCGCGCTCGATTCTCCCGACGGATGGACCGAGCAACCGAAGGCTGGGTCGACCGTCGTGCTCACGATCAACAATACGCTGCAGGATATCTGCGAGCGGGAGCTGTCGATTGCTGTCGACAGCCTGCGCGCGGACGGCGGGGACATCGTGGTGATGAATCCGCACACCGGTGAGATTCTCGCGCTGGCGAGCAGCCGAGTCGGAAAGACGACGTTCTCAAATACCGCTGTAACCGAGCCGTTCGAGCCGGGCTCGACACTCAAGCCGTTCGTCGCGGCGTCGCTCATGGAGAATGGCCGAGCGCGGCCCATGGACATCGTCGACACCCACAACGGGAAGCTCGAGCTCGATGGGCGCGTCATCACCGACATGCACAAGGCGCAGTCACTCTCGCTCGCCGACGTGATCCGCTATTCGAGCAACGTTGGCATCGTCGAGTTCGGCCAGCGGCTGACACCGCGCCAGAAATACGAAACCTTTCGTAATCTCGGCTTCGGGATGCCGCTCGGCGTGCCGCTTCCGGCGGAAGCAGCCGGAACTTTGCGCGAGCCCAGGCAGTGGTCGAAGCAGACGAGCGCATCGATCCTCATGGGCTATGAGATCGCGGTTACGCCGCTCCAGCTCGTCACGGCGTACGCGGCGATAGCAAATGGTGGGGAGCTGCTCGAGCCACACCTGGTGAAGGAAGTGCGTTCGATCGATGGCAAGGTGTTGTATCGCGCGGAGCCGCGCTCGGTGCGGCGCGTGATGTCGGGCGAAGTGGCGCGCACGATTCAGCAAATGCTGCTGGCGGTAGTGCGGGAGGGAACCGCAACAAAGGCGGATCTGGCGACGTTCGACGTTGCGGGGAAGAGCGGCACCGCGCGTCGCACATCGCAGAACGCTGGTTACGTCGCCGGAAATTATACTGCGTCGTTTGTCGGTTTATTTCCCGGCAGCGATCCGCAATATGTCGTGCTGGTCAAGCTCGATAATCCGAGGGGTGCGCATTACGCGGGCGGTGACATCGCCGCGCCCGTGACGCAAATCGTGCTGCGTGCGGCGCTCGCGGCGCGCGATGCGGCACTCGATCGCGAAGATCTGGCGGCGTCGGAGAAGAGCGCCGTCGCGCAATCACACGTCGATCCTGCCGCCGGGACGAATTCTGTAGCAGAAATGAAATTCGTTCGGCGGAATGACGCGGAGGGACCGGATCGGCCGGCGCAGGATTCGTACGATCCGAACCGGAACGTAGCGAAGCGCGATCCGAGCGAAGGGACGGCCTCGTACGTGATAGAGCTGCCTGCGTCGCTGAAATCGGCCGCCGTGGCGATCGCTTCCCGCGCTATTCCTGATGTGCGAGGACTGTCAGTTCGCGAAGCGGTGCGAGCGATCCACAATGCCGGCTTTCAGGTTCGACTTATTGGCGCATCTACGGCGGGAACGTTTCCCGCGGGGGGAACAATCGCCGCACCTGGCACACTCGTTCAGCTGAGCCGTCCACTCGAATGAGAGTGAGTGTCAACGCAATAAAATCCGCCCTGGCAGAGCGAGGTTTGCTGGTTGGAGTGAGCGGTGAGATTCCGGAGGAGGCAGGCGGAATCTCGGACGACAGCCGCAAGGTTTCTCGTGGCGACCTCTTCATCGCCGTTCGAGGGTGGAACAGCGACGGCCACGATTTTCTCGATGCCGCGGGTCAACGCGGAGCCGCTATCGCCATCGTCGAGGACCCCTCCCGAACCTCGCTGCCGTCGCTGGTGGTGCGGGAAGGGCGCCGCGCTGCCGCGGTCGCCTCGGCAACGGCGTACGGGGATCCGGCCGGCAACCTGAGCCTGCTCGGCGTTACCGGCACGAACGGAAAGACGACGACGACTTCGATCATGCGCCACCTCTTCGACGAGGGCGATGGATCGAGCGCGTCGATCGGAACGCTTGGGGTCCTGGTCGGCAGCGCAGGAGAAATACTGCCGGGTGGTGGCGGCCTCACGACCCCGGGTCCCGTGGAGCTGCAAAGGATCCTGCGCGAGCTGGCCGATCGTGGAGTACGAACGATCGCGATGGAGGTGTCGTCGCACAGTCTCGACCAGAGAAGGGTTGACGGCCTGCAGTTCGATGTCGCGGTGTTTACCAACCTCACGCGCGATCATCTCGACTATCATGGAACAATGGAGAAATATCTGGAGGCGAAAGCACGGCTGCTGGATTACGTGAAGGCTGATGGCACCGTCGTCATCAATGCGGACGCTCCGGAATGGAAGTCGCTGAGACCGCGCTCGCGGCCACTCACGTTTGCGGCAAGGGAATCCGCCGACATTCGGGCCGAGGACATCCGCTACACCTCAGAGGGAAGCAAGTGGCGGCTCGTCACACCCCGCGGATCTGCTGATGTGTCGCTGCCCCTGATCGGTGACATCAACGTTGAGAACGCGCTTGCTGCTGCCGCGACCGCGTTCGCACTCGGACAAACGCCGGCGGCGATCGCCGACCGTCTACATACCGTTCCCCAAGTCGCGGGCAGGCTCGAGATCATATCGACGAGGCCGACGGTACTCCGGGATTATGCTCATACACCCGACGCTCTCGAGCGCAGCCTGAAGACCGCCCGTGCCTTCGCGCGAGGCAGGCTGATCGTGGTGTTCGGGTGCGGCGGCGATCGCGACAAAGGAAAACGTCCGCTGATGGGCGATATCGCCGAGCGCGGCGCCGATTGCGCAATCGTTACCAGCGACAATCCGCGAACCGAAGATCCTGACGCCATCATTGACGATATTGAAGCCGGCATGCGCGGCTCGAAACATGAGCGCGTGACCGATCGGCTGAGCGCGATTCAGCGCGCGATCGATCTTGCCAAGGATGGCGATATCGTGCTGCTCGCCGGTAAGGGGCACGAGACGTATCAGATTCGCGGAACCACTTCGTACCCATTCGACGAAAAGGAAATCGTGAGAGAGATGACGCGGAGCCACGCTTGAACGCAGGGTTCTGGACGTTGGACCGGATCGCCGCGGCGCTGGCGGATCAAGCTACCGGCAAGCTTCCCCGTGGATCCTCAGAAGTGAGCGGCATCACGACCGACACGCGCAAGATCGGGAAGGGCGACTTGTTCGTCGCTCTGCGTGGTGAGCGGTTCGACGGCCACGACTATCTGCGCGACGCGGTACGGGACGGAGCCTCGGCGCTCGTCGTTTCGCGCGCTCCCAAGCTCGATACATTAGGCGTTCCGATTTTCGAGGTTCGCGATACCCTCATCGCGCTCGGCGCGCTCGCGCACTATTGGCGCCGGGCGTGGGGGAAAACGATCGTCGGCGTGGCAGGGAGCAACGGCAAGACGAGCACCAAGGATCTCCTCAGAGCGGCGCTGAGCCGTGTGTATACGGTCCACGCGACCACCGGCAATCTCAACAACAGGATCGGAGTCCCGCTAACGCTGCTCGCGCTTCCGCCCGAAGCCGATCTAGCCGTAGTAGAGCTGGGCACAAGCATCCCGGGCGAAGTCGCGATTCTAACAGACATCGTCGAGCCCGATATCGCGCTTGTCACGTCCATCGCCGAGGAACATCTGGAAGGCCTGGGCGATCTCGCTGGTGTTTTGCGCGAGGAGGCCGCCATTTACGATGGAGTCGCCGTTGGCATCGCTCCTTCGGCGCAACCGGAGATTGCCGAGGCGGCGCGCGGAAAGGCGAAACGGGTGGTCGTCGCCGGTCTCGACGCCAACGCCGATGTGAAGCCCGATCACTGGGAAATCGGACCGGATGGACTCGGCGTGATAGAAATCGCCGGTGCGACCGTGCGGCCTCCGGTGCGCGGCCTTCACAATCTCAGAAACACGATGCTGGCGCTGGCCGTTGCTCGCGAGTGTGGCGTGAGCTACGAAGACGCGGCAGCAGGGATCGCCGGGATGCCGCAGCCCAAGATGCGCTCGGCGTGGGAGCAGGTCGGCGACGTCACCCTGATCAACGACGCCTACAACGCCAACCCCGGCTCGACCCGCGCCGCGATCGAGCTCTTGAAGGGAACAGGTAGCGGACGGCAGAGGGTAATCGTCCTTGGTACGATGCGGGAGCTCGGTGCGGCGTCGGAGCAGTGCCACGCCGATATCGCTGGTCTCGCGTTGGCATCTGGAGCGGATATCGTCGCGGGCATCGGCGAGTTCGCGCCCGCGCTCGAGAAGCACAAAGAGCGCGAGCGCGTGATCACGGCGCCCGATGTCGAAGATCTCTGGCCGCAGCTTCAGGCCAGGCTGCAGCGCAACGCGATCATATTGCTCAAAGCATCACGGGGTGTGCAGCTCGAGCGTCTTGTTCCACATCTAACTACCTGGGCTACTGCATAGTGCTGAACTATCTGCTCGTGCCATTCGTAGGACTGCCGCACTTCGGGTTTCTGCGACTGTTTCAGTGGATAACCTTTCGCGCGGCAGGTGCGGCGGTGAGCGCGATTCTTCTCACCTGGATCGTCGGCCCTGGCATCATGCGGCGACTGCGCCGCATGCGGCTCAACCAGGTGATACGCGAAGGCACTCCCGACGCCCACCAACAGAAGGGCAGAACTCCGACAATGGGCGGCCTGATAATTCTAGGAGCGACCCTCACCAGCACCGTGCTCTGGGCGCGCCTTGACAACCGTTACGTGCTTATCGCCATCATCTCGATGGCGTGGATGGGAGCGATCGGCTTTCTTGACGACTACCTAAAGCTCAAACAGAAGCTCGCCGGCAGGAAGAACACGGGCCTCGTGGAGAAGTACAAGCTTGCCGGCCAGGTCACCCTCGGTTTTGCGGTTGGCTACTACCTCTGGAAGTATCCCCTCTCGACGCTTCCCGGCGCGTCGACGACGCTGCCGTTCTACAAGTACATATTGATCGTCCCGCTCACCGCCGGGCTCGGATGGCTGTACGTCTTGTTCGTAACGTTCGTGATGACGGGTACGAGCAACGCCGTCAACGTCACCGACGGATTGGACGGCCTCGCGGCCGGTCTCACTGCGATCGCCGCGCTGACGTTTGCGTTCTACGCGTACGTAGTGGGGCGTGTCGATGCGAGCCAGTACCTGCACGTCTATTTCCTGCGAGGATCCGGAGAGCTGACGGTCTTTTGCGCGGCCCTGATGGGAGCGTGCATAGGATTCCTGTGGTACAACACGCATCCGGCCGAAGTTTTCATGGGCGACACCGGGTCACTGGCCCTGGGCGGCGCGCTCGCCGCGGTCGCGATTCTCCTCAAGTCGGAATTCCTTCTCCTGCTCGTCGGTGCGGTGTTCGTGGCCGAGATGATGTCAGTGATCCTACAGCGGTTTGTGTTCAAGTACCGCAAGCGACGATATGGAATCGAGTACGCGCGCGAACACCGGGTCTTCAAGCGAGCTCCACTCCACCACCACTTCGAGGTAAAGGGTTGGGATGAAGCTCAGGTCGTGGTGCGATTCTGGATCCTCGGAGTGTTGGCCGCCTTCATCGCCCTGAGCACGCTGAAGTTACGATGACCCCGCGCGAGCTCGTGGCGCGCGATGGCGAGATCGCCGTTATCGGCCTCGCCCGGAGCGGTCGTGCCGTGGCGATGTTGCTGAGAAAGCATGGCTATAACGTTTATGCATCGGACGTAGTCTCCTCGCCCGACACTGGACGGTGCGCAGAGGAGCTGCGGGCGCAGGGAGTCGTCGTCGACGTCGGCCGGCACGATCTGGAGCGACTCGCTCGGGCGGCGCTCGTCGTTACCAGCCCAGGCGTCCCACCAAAGGCGCGGCCCTTGGCGTTCGCGCGCGAGAAGAGGATTCCGATCGTGAGCGAGGTTGAAATCGCGCTCAACTTTCTCGAAGGACCGCGCCTCATTGCCGTCACCGGCACCAACGGCAAGACCACCACGACCGCTCTCATCGCTCATCTTCTGCGCGGACTGGACATCGAGGCAATCGAGGCAGGCAACATTGGAACGCCTCTCTCCGAGATTGCGATCCGCGAGCAGCAGCCGAAATGGATTTCGCTGGAGATGTCGTCGTTTCAGCTGCACGATACGCCGAGCCTCAAGCCCGCCGTTGGCGTGCTCACGAATCTGAGTCCCGATCACCTGGACCGATATGCGACGGTGGAGGAGTATTACGCTGACAAGGCGCGCCTCTTCGCGAACGCCGACGCAGAATCTGTCTGGGTCGTGAATCGTGACGACAAGGGAGTGATGCGCATGGTTCGCGAAGTCGGCGGCCATAAGTATTCGTTCTCGCTGTCGAAAAAGGCCGAGGCATCGCTCGATGCGCGCACCGGCGAGCTGGTGGTGCTGGGAGCTCCGCTTCTCTCGCGAATGGATCTCCCGCTTCTGGGCCAGCACAATGTCGGGAATGCTCTGGCGGCGTCCCTCGCGGTCATGGCGGCTGACCGTTCCCACCAGACGCAGAAAGCCAGGAAGGGGATAGCGAAAGCGCTCAAGACGTTCCGGTCCCTCCCGCACCGGCTGGAGCTGGTTGGGGAATTCGATGGCGTGCAGTGGATCAATGATTCCAAGGCAACCAACGTCAGCTCAACCGCGGTCGCAATTGACGGTATGGAGCGTCCGACCGTCCTATTGCTCGGGGGCAGGCACAAAGGAGAAACCTATACATCTCTGGCCGAGGCGGTCCGAAGGAAAGTGACGAAGGTGATTGCCTATGGCGAAGCGGCTCCGATTATTGCGACGGACCTTCGTCCGGTAGTGGATGTCGTGCGGCTCGGCTCCGATTTCGACGAGGTGGTTCAGACGGCGCGGGCGGCAGCGCGCGCCGGCGAGGCGGTGCTGCTGTCACCGGCGTGCTCGAGCTACGACATGTTCTCGAACTACGAGGAAAGAGGTGAGCGCTTCCGCGCGCTCGCGGCAATGGAAGCGTAGGCAAGGGAAGCGCAATGGAAGCATCGGCAAATCTGATACACCGCTGGCACATGGGCCTCGAGGCTCGCATCCTCGTCATGCTCACCGGCATTCTGCTGGCGTTCGGTCTCGCGACTGTCTACAGCGCGAGCGCGATCGTCGAGATGCAGGCGGGCTACGGCCACGCTCACCTTCTCATCCGACAAGTGGTGGGAATGGCCATCGGCCTGACACTCTTCGCGATCGCTGCCAAGCTGGACGCGAAAGTCTGGGAAAAATGGGCCTGGCCCGTAATGATCTTGTCACTCGTGCTCCTTGTCATCGTGATTCTTCCCTTCACGGCGGGGATTGCCCCGCGAGTGCACGGCTCACGCCGATACCTGTTCGGCGCCTCGCTACAGCCGTCGGAGCTGGCCAAGCTTGCCGTGATCGTCTGGACGTCGATGCTGGTGATTAAGAAAGGGCCCGCGCTCAGGCGACTCACGAAGGGTCTCCTCCCATTTCTCGTGGTGATCGGAGCGCTCGACATTCTCGTGATGCTCGAGCCGGATCTCTCGACGGCGATGATGTTCACCCTGCTGATGGGGATCATTCTCTTTGCCGGCGGTGTGCGCATCGGCCACTTCGTGGCGCTGGGAGTGATGCTTATTCCGCTTCTTTACGTGAAGATCGAGCGACTCAACTACGTCCTGCTGCGGATGTCGGCCTTCTTCGATCCTGGTGCCGCACCCCTGGAGGTGAGTTATCAGCTCCGGCAATCGCTGATAGCGGTTGGATCCGGGCAGATATTCGGCGTCGGATTTGGGAGGGGGCGCCAGCAATATGGGTTTCTGCCTTTTGGATATGACGACTTCATCGCCGGCCACATCGGGGAAGAATGGGGATTCGTCGGACTAACTCTCCTGGTACTCGCCTTCGCCCTGTACGCGGCGCTCGGGTTCAGAATCGCCCGGAAGGCGCGGACGCCCTTTCTGCAGCTGATCGCCGTTGGGTTGACGGTCACAATGGTGCTGACCGCGTATCTTCATATCGGCGTGGCAACGGGCTTGCTTCCGACCACCGGATTGACGCTACCGTTCATCTCGTACGGCCGCTCGAATCTGATTCTCTCTCTTCTCATGACCGGCATTCTCGTCAACATCGGCAGTTCCCGTGAAAAGGTATTTGGCGGAGCAGCGACGGATCCACTCGCTCTTCGCGCGCTCCCGGCTAGATGAGGATCATCTTCGCGGGAGGCGGTACGGGTGGACACCTCTACCCGGGACTCGCGATCGCGCGTGCGCTGAAAAAAGCTGACCCCCGGGTCGAGCCCTTTTTTATCGGAGCTCGGCGCGGGATCGAGCGTGACGTCCTCCCGCAGGTCGGATGGGCGTTCGAGCTGCTCGACCTTCACCCGCTCTATCGATCGCGCCCGTGGGAGAACTGGAAGACGATTCGGGGCGCAATGGGTGCGTGGCGCAGGATCGCCGGCGAAGTGCGCAGTGAGCCTCCCGCTTGTGTGGTCGGAACTGGCGGATATGCGTCCGGGCTCACGCTCGGTTATGCCGTCGCACATCACATCCCGATCGTGCTGCAGGAGCAGAACACCGCCCCCGGTATGACGACGCGCTTCTTCAGTCGCTTCGCCGCGCAGGTGCACCTCGGATTTCCCGAGGCGCGGCGGCACATCTCTCCGTCGAAACACACCGAAGTATTCGACTCCGGCAATCCGATCGAACCTCCGCCTGCCGACGCTTTTGAGAAAGCGCCCGCCCGTGTCAAATGGGGGTTCGCGCCATCCGGCGGAAAAGTGTTGCTGGTGTATGGCGGCAGTCAGGGGTCAAAGGCGATGAACGATGTGGTTGCTGCGTGGATCGACGAAGGGATTCCACCTGATCTCTTCGTGATCTGGGCAACCGGGAAGGCGAATTACGACGAGCTCGCGCGCTACGACAGGGCACGCGTCAAGGTCAGAGCATACATCTCTCCGATGTCGGAGGCATATCGCGCCGCGGACTTCGCGCTTTCGCGCGCCGGTGCGATGGCGACCGCCGAGCTCTGTGCGTGGGGAATTCCCGTGATCGTGGTCCCGCTGCCCACCGCCGCGGCAGATCACCAGACCGCCAATGCAAAGGCTCTCGCCGCCGCCGGCGCGGCGGAGATGATCGGTCAGTCGGATCTCAATACCGAATCGCTCTCGCGTGCCGTCGAGTCGATGCTATCGGATCCGACGAAGCTTTCGACGATGCGGGCAAAGGCTCTCGAGCGTGCCAGGCCTACCGCGGCAGCGGACATTGCCCAGCACATACTTCGTCTCGTCGAGCGCGAGCAGTCGCGGCGCTGACGCGAGTCGGATTGCCACACCACAAGCAATGACTTCAATCGATAGTCCCGACCAGCGCCCCATTCATTTCGTCGGGATCGCCGGTGCCGGGATGCGCGCGCTCGCCGAGCTCCTCGCTCGGCGCGGTGTTGCTGTTACGGGGTGCGATGCCAACCCGGGGCCGACCGACGATCTGGCGGCGCTCGGAATAAGCGTCGTCAAGGGACATAGCCCAAACCACGTGGAAGGTGCGCGCGAGCTGATCGTTACATCGGCGATGCCGCGGAATCACCCCGAGCTCGCGCATGCGCGTGAGCTAGGAATCCCAATCACAAGACGAGCCGAGGCGCTCGGACGCGCAGTTGCGGGCGGACGCGTCGTGGGCATCGCCGGCACTCACGGCAAAACCACGACGACGGTGATGACGACCGCCGTGCTGGCGGGCGCTGGTCTCAGACCGACCGGGATCGCCGGTGGACGCGTCGCTGCGTGGAAGGGGAATCTGCACTACCAGTCGGACGAGCTGTTCGTCGTCGAGGCGGATGAATACGATCGATCCTTCCTGACACTTACGCCGAACGTCGCCGTGGTGACGAATGTTGAAGCGGATCACCTCGACATCTATCGTGACCTCGAGGATATCCGGTCGACGTTCTCACGCTATGTGCGTGATGCCGCCGCAATTGTTCTTTGCGATGACGACGCGGGCGCGAGATCTCTTGATCTTCCATCGAGCGCGGAACTCATTCGTTACGGGATCAAGCCCCGCGATGCACGTCTCCTCGCAAGCGATGTCCGTTCCGACGGGCAGTCGACGACATTCTCTGTCAGCTACGATGGCAGCTCGCTCGGCGACGTCGCTCTGCGCGTGCCGGGGTACCACAATGTGCAAAACGCTCTCGCCGCGATCGGTGTCGGCTTCGCGCTGGGCGTCTCGCTCGACGCGATGCGCGGGGGACTCCTCCAGTTCGGCGGAGTGGATCGCCGCTTCCAGCGCCTTTGCGATGTTGCCGGCGTGACGATCGTCGACGACTACGCGCACCATCCGACAGAGATCGTGGCGACGCTCCAGGCAGCGCGCGCGTCGTATCCAGGCCGCCGCGTCGTAGCGGCGTTCCAGCCACACCTTTTTTCGCGCACGCGTGACTTCGCCGACGCGTTCGGTGATGCGCTGCGCGGTGCAGACAGTGTCTTCCTGGCGGATATATATCCCGCGCGCGAGCAGCCGATTCCTGGGATCACCTCTGATCTCGTGGCGTCTTCGATGATGCGGGCGGGTAGTCCAGTCGCGTGGCAGGGAGCGCGCGCCGATTTGGCCGAGGCGCTCACGCTGTTCGTCCGCGATGGAGACGTGGTGATCACGATGGGCGCTGGCGACATCACGCGCACGGGACCTGAGCTCAAGGCGCGTTTGGAGAGGAGAGGCAAATGATCTCTTCGGAACGGTTCAGGAGACCCGGCTGGAAGATTCTGGGCGTTCTGTTTCTGGTCGCGGTCATCATGGCTGGCGCGTGGGGCGTCCGCGGAGCGGCGCGGCAGATGGCTTTCTTCAGGGTGCGAAACGTCGAGATCAGAGGCGTCCGCTACCTCAAGCCGAACGAAATCATTTCGCGGCTGCGAATCGATACGATCGCCTCATTGTGGGATGATCTTGAGCCTTACCGGCAGCGCGTCCGGGGTCATCCACAGGTGTCCGACGTCAGGATCACCCGGCGGATGCCGGGCACGCTCGTGGTGACGATAGAGGAAAATCTCCCCGTGGCGTTGGTCCAGACTCCCGCGGGCATGATCCCGTACGATTCGCTCGGCAGGCAGCTGCCAATCGATCCGGCGCGGACGAATCTCGACCTCCCAATTGTTGCGACAACCGATCCCGTTCTTCTTAAGCTCGTTGGGGCGATTCGCGCGCAGGAGCCGCGGATGTTCGCGCGCATCGACGAGGTGACGCGAACGGGCAGGGATGAAATTCTGCTCACGCTGTCCCGCGGCCCGGATGCCTCCAGCAAGATGGGCGCAACTGCGGCGCCGGAGAATCGCACACTGCGCGTGCGCATTCCGGTAGGACTGTCAGTAGAGCGTTTGGCCGATATCTTTCCGGTTGAAACCGATCTCGCTCGGCGGCAGGTACATGTTGGAGAGCTCGATTTACGTTATCGCGATCAAGTCATCGCAAGGCTTCAATGAACCCCGAACGCATCATCGCTGGCCTGGACATTGGTTCCTCCAAGACGACCGCCCTGATCGCCCAGGCAGTCGGCGGTGACGGCAAGAGCGCGCCAACGCTGAAGATCCTCGGCGTCGGGCAGGCCCGCACGACGGGCCTCCGCCGCGGCGTCGTCTCCGACATCGAGGAGACCACGCGCTCGATCAAGAAAGCGGTCGAAGATGCGGAAAGGATGTCGGGTACCAAGATCGACACGATCTACGCCGGTATCGCTGGCGAGCACGTGCGCGCGATGATCAGCAAGGGAATCGTCGCGGTGAACGGCGACGAGATATCGAAAGCCGATGTCGATCGGGCGAACGACGTTGCGCGCGCGCAACCCGTTCCGCAGGACCGGGAGCTGTTGCATGCGATTCCACAGGAATACTCCGTCGACAAGAATCAGGGCATCCGCGATCCCATCGGCATGATCGGAACCCGGCTCGAGACGGAGATGTATCTCGTGACGATCGGCGCGTCGCCGGCGATGAATCTCCGCAAATCTGTCGAGAGAGCGGGCTACCACGTTCGCGAGCTGGTCCTCGAGCCGCTCGCCAGCTCGCTCAGTGTGCTCACAGAGGATGAGAAGGAGCTCGGCGTCGCGCTCGTGGAGATGGGCGCGGGCACGACGGACATCGCGGTCTTCCACGAAGGAAAGATTCGTCACCTGGGCACGGTCAATTACGGTGGCAACAACGTCACCAGCGATATCGTGCAGGGCATCGGCGTCACGCAGGCCGATGCCGAGCGACTGAAGGAGAAATACGGCTGCGCGTACGAGCCGCTGGTTGATCCAACGGACGTGATCCAGCTGCCGAGCACCGTGGCGCAAGGCGACCGGCACATTCCGCGCGAAGTCCTCGCGCATATCATCCACCAGCGCATGGACGAGATCTTCAATCTGGTGCTGAGCGAGATCGAGCGAGCTGGTTTTGCGCAGCGTCTGAACGGGGGCGTAGTGATCACCGGTGGGGCTGCAGCGATGCAGGGCGTTGCCGAGCTCGCTGCGGATGTCTTCGGAACCGGAGTCAGGATCGGCTCTCCGGCCGAGAACATTGGTGGGCTGAGCGACTCCGTCGATGCCCCTCGCTTCGCGACAGTGGTCGGTCTCGCCCTCTACGGCGCGCATCGTTCTGCTGCCGGCTTTGCACCGAGCGGCAGGCACGGAGCGTTGGCGGGCGCGGGCGTGGACCGTTTCACCCGGCGCATCAAATCCTGGCTCGAAGATTTCTTCTAACCGGCAGCGTCCTGGTGCGGCCTCGTCTGGAGGTCTGAAATCGCGGCGGGTCAGTCGGGCGGGGTATCCTCTTCGGCGTCGGGTGCCCGCCTACGGGCAGATGAAGAGGATACCCTCCCCGACCACATGCAGAGATGCTAGTTGAAGCGCACATTTCCGCTCGCGCACTGCGGAAAAATCATAAAATCGAGTGCCTCAATGCGAGTGTGGATAACTCACTTGACAGGGGTTGTACTTTTTTTGACTCCCGCTCGTCTTTGCCTATGGTACTAATCGACTAACGGTCGTATACTTGCCCCAGATTTTTTTCCACAATCCTGCAGTGCCGGAGTTTCCAATCCGATGATATTCGAATTCGAGGAAAGCCAGTCACAAGCTGCCCGCATGAAGGTCGTGGGCGTCGGTGGCGGGGGCGGAAACGCCGTCAATCGCATGATCGAGGAGCACCTCGAAGGGGTGGAATTCATCTCGGTCAACACCGATGCCCAGGCGCTCCTCAATTCCAAGTCAGACGTAAAGATCCAGATAGGTAAGAAGCTAACTCGCGGCTTGGGCGCTGGAGCGCGGCCGGAGATCGGGAAGCAGGCCATCGATGAAAGCAGGGAAGAGGTCGCGCGCGCGATGCACAACGCCGATCTCGTCTTCGTGACCTGTGGCATGGGCGGCGGAACTGGAACGGGTGCCGCACCCGTCCTGTGCGAGCTCGCTCGCGCAGCTGGTGCCCTGACAGTCGGAATCGTCACCAAGCCATTCCTGTTCGAAGGCCGCAAGCGCATGCGCCAGGCTGAGCTCGGCATCGCCGAGATGCGGAAGCACGTCGACACGATGATCGTGGTGCCGAACGAGCGACTCCTTGCTGTAGTCGGCAAAGGAATCCCGTTCCAGGACGCGCTCAAAAAGGCAGACGAAGTGCTGCTCCATGCCACCCAGGGAATCAGCTCCCTCATCAGCGTAACCGGACTCGTGAACGTCGATTTCGCCGACGTGCGGACGGTCATGCAGGAAGGCGGCTCGGCGCTCATGGGAACCGGAATCGGCCGCGGTGAGAATCGCGCCATTGAAGCGGCCCAGCAGGCGATCGCCAGCCCGCTCCTCGACAACGTCTCGGTCTCGGGAGCTACGGGCGTCCTCGTGAATATCACCGGCGGCGCAGACCTGACCCTCGGCGAAGTGCATCAGATCAACGAGATCATCCACGACGCGGTGGGCGAGGACGCGGAAATCATCTTCGGCGCCGTGCACGAGCCCGCGATGCAGGGCGAGATTCGCGTTACCGTCATCGCGACCGGCTTCGACCGGCCGCAGCCAGCGGCGAGCCAGCCCAGTGTGATCGCAACACCGTCTCCGATGCTGAGAGGTTCGCCGGTCATTCCGCTACGTCCGCTGCGCGGAAATGGGATGACGAGAAACACGCTAAATGAGATGCCAAAACGGACCACTCCAACGAGCAGTCCGGCAGTGACTCCGGAGAAGGATCGGTCGTCTCCTGAGCAGGATCTGAGTGACATGGAAATTCCGACATTTATTCGAAGGCAGATGGATTGAAGCGGGTCAGCGTAAGGCCAGCGAGTTATGCGGTTGTGGCGGTCATGGCAATGGTCGCCATTTGGGCTACGCCGTCGCTGGAAAAGAAGCAGATCTTTCCGATGGAGCCTGTCGTCGTCACCCGACCCGGACTGGAGCCCGCGGATTTCCTGCTCCAGCCCCTCGTCATCGAAGCCACCAATACCGAGCTGGTCGATACCCTGGCGATCTCCGGTGTCATCCACTCCAGTCTCTATAACGCGCTGAACGAGAGCGGCGTCGGCGTTCTTCCGCCTTCGGCCCGCCACCAGCTCGCCTGGTCGCTCGCCGACATTTTCGAATACAAAGTCGACATGAGCCGCGACCTCAGGCAGGGTGACAAGTTCCACCTGCTCGTAGAGCGTCTTCAGAAGCCCAACGGGGCGATTATCGTCAACAAAGTTCTCGGCGCGCGTCTCGCGCTCTCCAACGGCCACAACCCGCTCGAAGCGATCCACTTCGATACGCCAGGCACCAGCACTGGCCAGTATTACGACGCGAGCGGAATGTCTCTACGCGCGGCCTTTCTTCGTGCGCCGGTGGCGTTTCGCCGCATCAGCAGCATGTTCGGCATGCGCAAGCATCCGCTCTTCGGTCAGTGGCGCAATCACACTGGAACCGACTACGCCGCGCCGATGGGCACGCCTGTCCGCGCCATCGGCGATGGCGTTGTGATCTTTGCCGGCACAAAGGGTGGCTACGGCAACATGATCGACATCCGCCATCGGAACGGGATGATCAGCCGTTACGGACACATGCGGAATTTTTCGACTGGCATGCGCCCGGGCACGCGAGTGGCAATGGGATCAACCATTGGCTACGTCGGCATGACTGGATGGGCGACCGGCCCACACCTCCACTTTGAGATCCGCGTCGACGGTGTGGCTCGTGACCCGAAACTGGCGCTGGAGAGCAGAGGCGGCGAGCCGATCCCGGCCGGCGAGCGCGGTCTCTTCCAGAAGATGAGAAATCAGACGCTGGCAAGCCTGAACCAGGCGCATTTGGCGAACCTGTCCGAGTAACGACGCGAGAAGCTCGCAGGACTTATCTTCAACCCGGACATCGTTGTCCGGGTTTTTTTTTCGCCCTCAATCAAAATCTATACTACATGACAAGCAGGATACTTCGGCGCGCGGGGGACGTACCCACCCGATCGCTGTGGACAAGAATAAAGGACGTCGCGCTCACCGATGTCACGGCAATCGCGCGCGGCGGTGCAATACAGGGCTCTCTGGAAGGTCTGGAACAGATTCTCCTCGAGGCTGACTTCGGCGTTCCTACCACGATGCGCCTCGTCGCGGAAATCGAGGTCCAGGCTCGCCGCGGTTTCATCAAGACGCAGGAGCAATTTCTCCAGGCGCTCGAAAAGGCGATCGAGACGTCCCTTCGCTCGGGGAACAGCGATCCCCGATTCGTTCGAACGGAGTCAGGACCCACTGTCGTGCTCGTCGTAGGAGTGAACGGCGCTGGAAAGACAACGTTCATCGGGAAATTCTCCGACTTCCTGAAAGCAAATAAGATGTCGGTTCTCATCGGCGCCGCCGACACTTTTCGCGCGGGAGCCATCGACCAGCTGCGAACGTGGTCCGAGCGCACGGGAGCAGATTTCGTTGGTGGCAAGGCTGGCTCCGATCCCGCCGCAGTGGCGTTCGATGCCGTCGACGCCGGCGTCAGTCGAGGCAAGGATGTCGTCATCGTCGATACTGCCGGCCGCCTTCATACGAGCGGATCGCTGATGGACGAGATGAAGAAGATCGACCGTGTGATCGGCAAACGACTTCCCGGCGCACCGCACGAGACGCTGCTGGTGCTCGACGGGACGATCGGACAGAACGCCGTCGCGCAGGCAAAAACTTTCGCCGAAGCGATTCCCATCACCGGTCTCGTCGTCACCAAGATCGACGGAACAGCGAAGGGGGGAATCGTGCTCGCGGTTCACGACGCCTTGAATGTGCCCGTGAAATTCATCGGGACCGGAGAGAAAGTGACGGATCTCGAGGCTTTCGATCCGAAAGTATTCGCGCACGAGGTTCTCGAGGGTTAGCGACCACGCTTCGTTTATTTCGGCCCTCCGAGGTCGAGGACGCGTAAATGGGAGCCACTACGGAAGGCCGAAGCTCGAAGGTCTACCTCGACATGCCCGTCAACTATCTGAAGGGCGTCGGACCCGCCCGCGCCGAGTCCCTCAGAAGACTCGGAATCGTCACTGTGCGTGATCTCCTCTTCCACATTCCTCACCGCTACGAGGACGCGAGCACGATCAGTCCAATCGCCTCGCTCGAGCCCGGCATGGACGGAACGATCATCGGCAAGGTGATCTCCAAGGGGATAATTCCTACCCGCCGCGGGCTCAGGATCTTCCAGGCCGTCTTGAAAGACGACAGCGGCATGATCGAGGCATCGTGGCCCGGACAGCCTTTCCTCGATCGAAGCATCGAGAAGGGCGACATCATGCTTCTCACCGGATCCGTGCGCTTTTATCACGGCCGACAACTCCAGCCGCGCGAGTATGTCCAGCTCGGCAAAGACGATGACGACGTAAGGGCCGGAAAAGTGCTGGCCGTTTATCCGGCCACGGAGAATCTCTCGTTCAAGGTGATTCGAGGAATTCTCGATACCCACCTCGACACCCTGCTCCCGTTAGTCAATGAGTATTTGCCGGAGGACGTGCTGCGGGCCGCGGGTCTTCCCAGCCTTCGCGAAGCAATTCGAATTGTGCACCGGCCGAGGACGATTGCCGAAGGGACGCGGGGCAGAGCGCGGCTCGCATTCGAGGAATTGCTTTTCGTGCACATCCTGCACCGGCGTGCCAACGCGCTGAAGCGGCAGAGGCGCAGCGGAATTGCATTTCAAAATCGGCGCCAGCTCACGAGTGCCCTCAAGAACGTGCTGCCATTCACGCTGACCAACGCGCAAACGGTGGCAGTGCGCGAGATCGTCGCCGACATGACGAGTGACCGAAAGATGCATCGCCTGCTGCAGGGCGACGTCGGCAGCGGGAAGACCATCGTGGCGCTTTTCGCGGCGCTACTGGCGATGGAGAACGGATATCAGGCCGCGATAATGGCGCCCACTGAGCTCCTCGCGGAGCAGCACGCCAGAACGTTCACGACGCTTCTGGAGCCGCTTGGAATCGAGCCCGTCCTCGTGACGGGAAGTCTCAACTCGCGCGCGAGAAAGGCCGCCGCGGAAAAGCTCGCCCGAACCGAGCCGGTGCTGGCGGTCGGAACACACGCGCTCGTACAGGATGCCGCAGTGTTTGGGCGCCTCGGGTTCGTCACTATCGACGAGCAGCACCGCTTTGGTGTGGAGCAGCGCGCCGCGATCTCCGCCAAGGGAGAGTCACCCGACGTGCTTCTAATGAGCGCGACCCCGATCCCGCGGTCGCTCGCGCTCACGGTCTATGGCGACCTCGATGTGAGCACGCTCGACGAGCGTCCCGCAGGGCGCCAGCCCGTCACGACGGTAATGCGTCCGGAATCGGCGCGCGAGCGAGTGCTGGAGTTCGTGACGCGAGAAACTGAGAAAGGACGTCAGGCATACGTGGTCTATCCCGTGATCGAGGAATCGGAGAAAACCGACCTCAAAGCGGCAACGACGATGTACGAGCAGCTCTCGGCGGGTCCGTTTGCGGGCAGGGTCGTCGCCCTGATTCATGGACGCGTTCCGGCGGAGGAGCGGGAGGCGATCATGCGCGCGTTCCGTGATGGAAAGATCGACGTGCTCGTGTCGACGACTGTGATAGAGGTGGGAATCGATGTGCCGAATGCGACGGTGATGCTGATCGAGCACCCGGAACGATTCGGACTGTCTCAGCTTCATCAGCTGAGAGGCCGCGTGGGCCGCGGCGCGGAAGCGTCCTACTGCATCCTGCTCGGCAGCGTCGGAGACGAAGCGGCGGAGCGCTTGAGGATTTTCGTTGAGACCGACGATGGCTTCGAGATCGCCCGCGCTGATCTCCGGCTACGAGGAATGGGCAATCTGTTCGGCGAAGAGCAGAGTGGGGAAGCGACCTTCCGCGTCGCCGATCCTGTGCGGGACGAGGAGCTGAACATACAAGCCCGCGCCGCTGCAGAGCGCCTTCTGGATCGTGATCCCGACCTCACGACCAAAGAGAACGCGGGAATCCGCAAAGTGCTGAGCGCCCGCTACTCGCGCGCCCTCGATTTGTTCAGGGTTGGCTGAGCCCGGTCGCTCGGCCGGCTAGTTGCTCGGATTTGCGAGCCGCTTCTTGATGCGATCGAGCTCGGCGCTGACCTTCGCGAGCTCGTCCTTGCTTTTGGCCAGCTGATCTTTGAGCGACGCAATCTGCTCGTCTCTCGACTTGTTGGCGATTACGACCGTGTCCTTCACGACAGTAGTTGCCGACGAGTCGGCCGCTGCAGTTTTCTGCGGGTTCGCGATCCCAGCCGCAACTGCCGCTGTCCGGCGCAGGACAATGGCTTCGTTCCGGTACCACCCCGCCGAGTCGGTAGCCAGATATGCGTCGAGCGCCGCGATTCCCCCCTCGAGCGACCCAAGCTGATTCACCGGATCGATCATGTACGCCGCCTTCCAGAACGCGATCTCCCGGGCCTCACGCGTGCCGGGATGCGTGCGCAGGAACTCGTCGAGAATCCTGTCCGCCGCGAAATAATTGCCCACCTCGACGTTGCGACGCGCGTTGTACAATGTCCGATCCCAATCGCTCTGGATCGGGGACGGGACGATCACTTGCAGGTGCGTGCAGGCCGCCAGGACCAACAAGGGAATCACGATTCGAAGAGCTTTCGTCATCCTGCGTCCTCAACCTTTGGCGTAGAATCTGGCGGTGTGGGCTCGGCTCGCTTCTTGGCTCCCGGTGCCTCGATCGGGAGTGTAACGACAAACGTCGTACCTTTGCCGACTCTGCTCTCGACCGTTGTCTGGCCGCCGTGGGCTTCGACGATTTCTTTCGCAATCGCCAGGCCTAAACCAGTGCCCTTGGAAGCGGCCTGCGCCTGGTTATCGGCCTGGTAAAACTTGTCAAAAATGTGAGGGAGCTGTTCTGACGAGATCCCTGCCCCCGTATCCGCCACAGTGATGACGACGTTTGCGTCGACGGGAGCCACCGAGAGCGCCACCTTACCCCCGCGCGCCGTGAATTTGAAGGCGTTGGAGATCAGGTTCCCGAGCACCTCGTTGATCCGATCCTCGTCCCAGGACACTTTGGATGGGAGCCCCTCCCCGTGCTCAACGGAGAAGGCGATATCCCGCTGCATGGCGAGAACCGAGAATGAGCTCTCGAGGGTCTGAAGGAACCGCTGAAGATCGACCTGCCGCACCTCGAGCTTCCCACCACTTGCCTCGAAGCGGCTGATGTCGAGGAGGCGCTTGACGAGTCTCGTGAGCCCATTCGCCTGCTTGCCGATAGTGTAAAGAATATCCTTTTGCTTGGGTGTGAGCTCTCCGAAAATCCCTTCCTGAAGGAGCTCGAGGTATCCAATGATGACATTGATCGGCGTCTTGAGCTCGTGCGAAGCCACACTCACGAACTCGGCTCGCAATCGCTCGAGGTCGGCGAGCTGACTCGCCATGGCGTGATAGCTCGCGGCCACCCGGCCGAACTCCGTTTTCCGATTGGGCGCCAGGTCCAACTGGTACCTGAGATCTCCCTCGGAGATTGCTTGCATACCCCGCTCGAGCTCGTCCACCGGCCGGCTGATCGACCTCATCAACCAGATGCCGATCAACAGCGCCAGCAGGAGTGCTATGGGCAGAGCGCCGGCCACCAGCCGCTCGGCGTTCAGCGTTTCGTTCGTCGCGTCGGCAACCCGTTGTCGGGTGCTATTGCGAAGCGTCGTCGCGCTGGCGCCGAGCGCGCTGTCGACCGATGCGATCGCCGGACGCGTGCGCTGTTGCGATATCATCTCCGCGACGGTGCTTCTGCCCGCGGCGGCCTGCTCGTATTCCTCGCGCGCAGCCGAGCGGAGTGCGTCCAGAGAGGCGCGGATCTGCGACGCCGACAGGCCGAGACGGTACCGGTCCAGCGAATCGGTCAGTGATACGAGCCCGTCGATCTCGCTCTGCATGCGTGCCGCGCTTTTCTGGTCGTGGATGAACAGCAGCGCATCTTCGGCTCGGCGGGCATCATCGGTTCGCTCGCGGAACGATCCGAGCAGAAGCGAGGCGGCGAATTCGCGGTCGCGGAGCAGGCGGCTCGTCTCGTAGAGGTGCTCGAGTGATTTGAGCGACAGCAGCAGCGGCACGATCAGCACCAGCACGGTCGCGAACAGGCCCCACCCGAGGCGGGCGCGCAAAGTCATGTCAGGTTTTGTGAATTGGGCAAGCGTGTAAAATTATCGTTTCCCACTGGTAGACGGAACCGCGACGTGGTGGTAGTCTCCCGTGATATGACACCCAGCTCGATTCGTTCCGTCACCCGCCAGCCGGGCGTCAGCGCGAGTGCGCTCGCATGCGCCTGCATATTGCTTTTCTGCACGGCGAAAGCCGTGACCGCGCAGCCGAGCAGACCGCCCACGCTGTCCAGGGTCGAGCAGAGGATTCGCGACTACGTCCGTGCTCACGAGGCGGAGCAGGTCGACTTCCTCGAAAAAGCGGTCAACATCAGCAGTGGCACCTTCAACCTGGCCCGTGTCCGGGCGGTCGGGAAACTCTTCGAGCCCGAGTTTTCGTCGCTCGGTTTCGAGACTCGTTGGATAGCGCTGCCCGACGCCGTTGGCCGGGCGGGACACCTTTTCGCCGAGCGGACGGGGACGAGGGGAAAGCGTCTGCTCCTGATCGGTCACCTGGACACCGTCTTTGGAGGCGAGGGCGAAAGGTTCGTGCGGCTCGACACGCTTGCAGCCGGCGCGGGAAGCTCCGACATGAAGCGCGGCGACCTTGTGATCCTCTACGCACTCAAGGCGCTTCAGAGTGTCGGTGCGCTCGATGGAGCCAGGATCGTCGTCGCGCTGACGGGAGACGAGGAAGATGCCGGCCCCCTGCATCTCGTTTCGCGACAGCCACTGATCGATGTTGCGAAGCGCAGCGATATTGCGCTCGCATTCGAGGAAGACGCAGGCAAAGGCACCGTCGCGCGGCGGGGGATGAGCGGTTGGCAGCT
>DASWGL010000068.1:0-1745 GCA_036393735.1 Gemmatimonadaceae bacterium
AACGCATCCCGAAAGGACGGTGGCCGTCTGTACCGATGGAATGATTCTCTTCCGCCCTGCTCCGGACTTCCCATGGGGTACTGACGAAGTCGAGCAGCTGCAGAGCAGGGCGGCACTCCTTGACACCTGGGGTGATGAAGAGAGGAGTGATCACTTCTTGCGCGATGGTTGGGGGGATCGCCCGGAAGATGTGCCCGCGGAGGATCCTGAGTTTCGCCGCTGGGCTTCAAAATGGGCGCGCTACTCCGCTACCCCTGGCGCCTACGCCGCCTTCGACGACATGTGGTATGAGACCGACGTCAGGGACGTGCTTGCCGCTGTCCGGACGCCGACGGCTGTGCTCTATAAGGAGGGCGTAAGACGCGGGGGCTGGGGAGGTCGAGAGCCGGCAACATACGTGGCGGAACGGATACCCGGCTGCCATCTTGTCGGAGTGCGTGGAGTTGCGGCGGTTCCGTGGATCGAAGAGCCCGAGCCTGTTGTGAATGCACTCGAAGAGTTCTTCTGGTCTGTCAGCGAAGAAGAGGCGGACCTCAATCGCGTATTGGCGACCGTGTTATTCACTGACATCGTCGGCTCGACAGAGCGAGTGGCGCAACTCGGCGATCGAGCTTGGAAAGACCTCGTCGAACAGCATCATCAGACCGCACGCGCCTTGCTCGCCCGCTACCGAGGGAACGAGATCGATACAGCTGGCGACGGCTTCTTCGCGTCCTTCGACGGGCCAGCGCGTGCAGTTCGCTGCGCACGCGCGATCACTGAAGCCGTGAAGCCACTTGGGCTAGAGATTCGCGCTGGCGTTCACACGGGCGAAATCCAGACGATCGGCGGAAAGATCGGCGGGATCACGGTCAATATCGGCGCCCGGATCGGAGGCATCGCACGTGCCTCCGAGGTTCTCGTTTCGCAAACCGTCAAAGATCTCATCGCAGGATCAGGGCTCGTCCTGGAAGACGCCGGCGAGCACAACCTTAAAGGAATCGCGGACTCATGGCACCTTTACCGCGCCGTCGCCTAAGCTCAGTCGAGGAAGAGCAGGAGACGTCAAGTTGGGGTCAGAGAGACTCGCTTTGTGTTAGACGGCAGGTAGAGGAACTGCTTCTGCTTCTCGCTGAGGAGCCGGAGGATTAGGCCGGCGCGGGGCACAAACATCTCGGCGTCGGTTGGGCCGCAGCCACAGACGACGACGAAAGGGGATTCACTGATCTGGTTACGTCCCCGGCGATTTGCAACGCTGGATGACCGCGGCGGAATCCTCCTAGTCGCCGTCTGTGGTTTCAGCGGAAGTCCGCCGACGGGGCGGCCGAGTTAGTGGCCGATATGACCCGCTCGTCGAGCTCGATCGGCACGACGCGGAGAAGGCCAGCCCAGTCCGGTTCGTCGTGGAGGCACTCTGCCAGAGCTATTTCAGCGTCCTCGCGACGAAGAAAGACGTCGACCGCTTCTTCGGAGATTCGGCGGTTATGAGAGCGTAGGCGTCCATCGGTGCGGCCGCCCTGACCTACCCCGACCACCGCGCGACCCTCGAGATCGGAAGCCGCGAGTAAGTGAGTCGGATCGGGGTCGATGAGAAGGACACATGGGAGAATTCGCTGCGTCCCGTCACGTATCAATACGTTTCGCGGTCGGTTCTCACCAACCACGCTGGCTCGGACAACGGATGCACGTACGCCTGCCGAGCGATCGACGCGATCGAAGACAGCCCGACCGACCTCTTCACTGACTGCCGAGTACAGTTCCGGCTC
>DASWGL010000069.1:0-2180 GCA_036393735.1 Gemmatimonadaceae bacterium
AGTTGAACTTGACGAACGGGCGACCGCGCCGGGCGCTGAGCGTGTGGATCAGGCCGCCGATCAGCTCCTTGCCCGTTCCCGTCTCGCCCCGGATGAGGACCGCTGCGTCGGTCGTCGCGACGGTCTCGACCAGGCCGAGCACCCGCTGGAGCGCCGGGCTCCCTCCGACGATCCCGTGGAAGCTCGCTGTGCTTGATCCAGCGGCGTCCGGATGGACGGCCTGCTCGTCGATCCCTGACGTCTCACGCGTCGTCTTCATGCTCTGCCTCTCCTCTCGCGAATGCTTTCCGGAGGGACCTGCAGCAATGTCGGCCTAGCGATCAGCTTTCATAGGAAGTCGATCGCTCCCGCGGATCGTGCTCGACGCTCCTCCTCGTCGCTCGCCCGGCCGCTGACCAGTATGACCGAGATGGTTCTCTTGTTGTCGCGTGGCCGAGACGCTGGGGCACGGAGCGAGGACGAGCGACCGCCCCTCGCGCCGTGGTGCTGATGCCGACATGGAGTGTTGTGAATTCGTTCAGAGCGTGAAACCATTTCCGCGGCTTTGCCACGTTGGTTTGCTTGAGATTTGTCGGTTTCATCTTTGTGTCTGCTTTCAGTGGTAGAGGAGGAATGCTCCGAGGATGCCTAACAAGATACCGATCACGGGACTAAACAGCACGAACCAGAGAGAGAAGTTCCGCTCGGCGATGCTGTGGCATTTGACTACCCGCGCGGTCCTGCCTGTTTCCTTTCCAAGGTTCCGTCTCCGTTGTTGACCCGCAGGGCGAGTTTTCCGTGAGTGTGGCCGGATTTACTTAACTCATGCGCCCGGCGCGCTTCGCTGAGCGGAAGGATACGGTCAATGACCGGCGCGAGTTTGCCCGAGTCGATGATCTTCGCGATCTCTGCCAGCTGCGCGCCGTTCGGTTGCGCGCCAATGATCGCAGCCCGGACGCCGAGCTCTTTGGCTTTCTCTTCCGACGGCGGCTGGACTAACGAAACGAGAACGCCGCCCTTCTTCAAAACTGACCACGAACGCTCCTGGGTTTCGTCGCCAAGCGTGTCGAGGACGATGTCGAGTTTTCGCGCGATGTCTTCGAATCGTTGGTGCGTGTAATCGATCGGCTCGTCCACGCCGAGCTCGCGCAGCAAGGCCTGGTTTTTAGTAGAGGCCGTCGCGAAAACGTATGCGCCTTTCCATTTTGCGAGTTGCACGGCGAAGTGCCAACACCACCGCTGCCGGCGTGAATCAACACGCGCTGGCCTGGCTGCAATTGCGCAGTGGCGAACAACGATTGCCACGCGGTCAGCGCAGCCAAAGGCACGGCCGCTGCGCGGATGTGATGAAGCGAGTTCGGTTTGAGCGCGAGTTCTGGTTCGCGAACGACGATATAATCAGCGTACGCGCCGTTGCGCGTTGGATCGGGAAGGCTGTAAACCTCGTCGCCGATCTTGAATCGTCCCTCGGCCGCGGGACCCGATCCGACTTCTTCTACCGTGCCAGAGACATCCCACCCGAGAATGAGCGGGAATTTCTGAGGCCAGAAGTCTCTCATGCGGCCTTCACGAACTTTCCAATCGATCGGGTTCACTCCCGCTGCGTGGACTCGCACGAGAACTTCGCCCGCCTGTGGCTCCGGACGCGGTGCATCTTCGTACTGCAAGACTTCCGGGCCGCCGTAGTTGTGAATTCGACTCGCTTTCATGGTTTGGCTCATAACTGGCTACCGGTTGACTGCTGCGTTGGTCGACATATAGCTTTCCGCGAAACGTGTAAGTGTGTCCCGGTGTTGTCGCCAGACTGGAGACAACACCGGTCACAGTCACAAGGTGATCCGTTTACCTGTTTCGGACGAATCTTGAATCTGCTCGAAGAGCTGCTGCCAGACCGCATCGTGGAATGTCGGAACTGCTTGTGTTCCAGTGGCCAGATCTCTGCTCAACGCCACATACAAGTCGCCGAGTTCCGCTACGCCTGTCGGTAGGCCGGCCAGTGGGAACCACTCGTACTCCGCAGGGATCGGGAGATTCTCCAAGGGCCTGCTATCCCCCTGTGCCCCAGTGACAATGAGGTTTTCATCGACACCACCAAATGCTGAGGTGTTTGTGATCTTGAGATCACCTGCATCGCCCGTGATATCGATCTGTACGCCGGAACCGCTCAACTTGCCGCCCTCGATATGGATCGAAAACAAACC
>DASWGL010000070.1:0-17028 GCA_036393735.1 Gemmatimonadaceae bacterium
ATCGTGAACGCCGGCGCGACGAGGGCGGTGACCTGTGCGAGCGAGACGTGTGGAACGATCGGATGCGGAACGCTCGCGCTGATCGCTCCAAACCGTGTTCCTATCGTCTCGACGGGAATGTGGAACAGGCGGACTGCCAGGGTAGTTGCGATCAATGCCACAAACGGACTCGGAACGCGATGGCTAAGCCGCGGCCACAGAACCATTATCAGCAAGGCGACGAGGGATACGACGAGCGCCTGCGCATTTATCGAGTCAAAGTGGGACGCAATGGCGCTCCATTTGGGGATGAACTCGACCGGTAAATCTCCCATGCGTAAGCCGAGAAAATCCTTCACCTGGCTCGAGAAGATGATCACTGCAATTCCGCTGGTGAATCCGACGACGACTGGATGCGGAATGAACTTGATCGCGCTGCCGAGCTTGGCGACGCCGAGTATCACGAGGATTATGCCGGCCATGATCGTGGCCACGACGAGGCCATCTATCCCGTATTTCTGGACGATCCCGTAGACGATGACGACGAACGCCCCGGTCGGCCCTCCGATCTGAACGCGCGAGCCACCGAGCGCGGAGATCAGGAATCCCGCAATGATGGCGGTATAAAGCCCGCGGTCAGGTGTGACGCCGCTCGCGATTGCGAAAGCAATTGCGAGTGGAAGAGCTACCACGCCGACGATCACCCCGGCAGCGAGATCGGACCTGAACTGGGAGCGGCTGTACGACTTGAGCGTCGTGATCGATTTCGGGACGAACAAGACCGATTGACCTCTGGAGCGATAAGACGGGAAGGCCTGTAGCGGCTACTAACTTAACATTTGCGGGCGCGGCTACGCCCCAATAGTATCCGGTTGTGGATCTCCTCTTCTCCTACCTGCGCAAATACCGCGGGCTAATTCTCCTAGCGCTTGTGCTGGCGGCAACCAACCAGGTCTTCTCGCTCCTGGACCCGCTCATCTTCCGGCACGTGATCGACGACTACGCGACGCGGTTCCGCGAATACAAGACGTCGACGTTCATCAAAGGCGCGGGAACGCTGTTGCTTATGGCGATGGGTGTCGCCTTCGTGTCGCGCGTTGCCAAGAACTTCCAGGACTACTACGTCAACGTGATTGTTCAGAGAGTCGGCGCCGAGATGTACTCGGACGGCATCAGACACTCCCTGGAGCTTCCGTACTCCGTCTTCGAGGATCAGCGCAGCGGTGAGACGCTCGGCAAGCTCCAGAAGGTTCGGTCCGACGTCGAAAAGTTCATCTCCCTGTCGATCAATCTCATCTTCACGACGCTGGTCGGCGTTGTGTTCGTAATCTTCTACGCATTTTCGGTGAACTGGATCATCGTGCCGGCGTTTCTGGCGACGGTTCCCTTACTCGGCATCCTGAGCTGGACGCTGAGCGGGCGCGTGAAGTCCATTCAGAAGGTAATCGTGGCCGAGACGACTGCTCTCGCAGGGTCCACGACGGAGTCACTTCGCAACATCGAGCTCGTGAAGAGTCTCGGTCTCGCCGATCAGGAAGTCGTGCGGCTCAACGCGACGACGGAAAAGATCCTCAAGCTCGAGCTGAAGAAGGTGAAGTACATCCGGAGCCTGAGCTTCATCCAAGGCACGTCGGTAAACCTGCTGCGCACCTGCATCCTGTTCATGATGCTCTACCTGATCTTCACGCAGAAGATCACGGTCGGGCAGTTCTTCTCACTCCTGTTCTATTCGTTTTTCATCTTCGGGCCGATGCAGGAATTGGGCAACATCATCAACGTGTACCGCGAGACCGAAGTATCACTCGGCAACTTCAGAAGGATTCTGGAGACGCCAAAGGATCCGAAGCCGCTAGCTCCGGTTCCGGTAACAGAGATCCAGAAGCTAGAATTCGAAAACGTCGGTTTCATGCACCAGAGCGCCAGCACCCCGGCTCTCACCGACATTTCGTTCGAGGTGAACCGCGGCGAAACGATAGCGTTCGTTGGGCCGTCTGGCGCCGGCAAGACCACGCTGGTGAAGCTGCTGGTTGGTCTGTATCAGCCGAAACAGGGCGAGATTCTCTATAACGGAGTGCGGAGCACCGATGTCGATCTCGATCGGCTGCGCGAACGGATCGGTCTGGTCACGCAGGATGCGCAGCTTTTCTCGGGAACGATCCGCGAGAACCTAAAATTCGTGAATCCCCACGCGACCGATGAAGAGTGCCTTGACGTACTGCACAAGTCGGCAGCGAACGCTCTCCTGGCTCGAGCCGACAAAGGCCTCGATACGCTGATCGGCGAGGGCGGCGTCAAGGTTTCCGGCGGTGAAAAGCAGCGGCTCTCGATCGCGCGCGCGTTGCTCCGCAAACCGCACCTGCTGGTGTTCGACGAAGCGACCTCATCGCTGGATTCGCTTACCGAAGAAGAGATCAGTCGCACGATGCGGGAAGTCGCCACCTCGCGTGAGGTAATCACGATTCTCATCGCGCACCGGTTGTCGACAGTGATGCACGCCGATCGCATCTACGTCCTCGAGCGCGGCAAGATAGTCGAGGTTGGCCAGCACGAGGATCTGCTGGAAAGAACCGGCCTCTATTACGCGATGTGGCGCCAGCAGGTTGGGGAGCGGCGCGCGACTCCTCAGCTACCCTCGGCCAGACCCGCTCAGCTCACATCGGCCTGACTCCGGTAGTCTATACCACTGACCCGAACCCTTATGGCAGACGACGACTCCAGCAAACTGAAAAAGGGAAACTTCATGCAGGCGCAGGAATCGATTCGCACGGAGGCAGAGCGCCTGGTGGCGAGGCGCGATCTTCCGCCTGAAGTAAAGGCAGGTCTCAACCGCATCATTGCCCTCACCCGCGGCAAGTTTGACCTTGGTGGCGACATCGAGTAACCGCAATACTCGCCGAATCTCCGCTGAGGGCACGTAGGAGAGCCTAAGTCGTAGTCACCGGGGCTCCGGGGTTTCCAACCCCGGAGCCCCGAGTGGCATCTTATCCTCGGTTGAAATGAAGACGAGCGCAGTGGTATCGGACACTATCGAACCTATCCCGTCCACGATTGGTGAAGAGAAGGCTGCAGCGCTGGACTCCATTCGACGCGCGCAGTCAGGGGACGTCGACGCCTTCGAGCAGCTCTATCGGGAGCACGCGGGACGGATCTACGCGCTCTGTCTGCGGCTCAAGGCTGGAAACAGCTCCGACGCTACCGAGCTAATGCAGGATGTCTTCGTCCGGGCATGGCGGAGACTCTCGACATTTCGCGGCGACTGCGCGTTCTCGTCGTGGCTCCATCGCCTGGCCGTCAATACGATGCTCGAGAACGCGAGGAGCGATAGCAGGAGAACCGCGCGAGTGCTGCCTATGGACGATACGTCGCACCTGCCAGGCGCGGTGCGGTCGAGCGGCGTGGACTTGAAGATGGACCTGGAGGACGCAATCGCCTCGTTGCCGAAGGGAGCGAGGCTCGCGTTCGTGTTGCACGATATCGAGGGATACCAGCACCAGGAGATCGCGGAACAACTGAGCGTCTCCGTTGGAACGATAAAGGCGCAGCTGCACCGTGCGCGCAGGCTTTTGCGAGAGAGGTTGGAGAGATGACACACGAAGTCATCAGGCATCTGCTGGACGATTACGTCACTGGCGAGCTGACGGAAGACGCACGTGGCCCAGTGGCCGATCATATCGCCGCGTGCGAGATCTGCAGCGCGGAAGTAGAGAGCCTGAAAGGAATCCTCGCGCAAGCGGCGGATCTACCGAGATCCGTTGATCCGCCAGCTGAGGCCTGGCTGAACATCCGCGCCGCGATCGAGCGCGATAAGGAGGCGGTCGCCACACACCACGGAACTTCGGGGAGCTTTTGGCGGCGGCCGTATGTGCTGGCGGCCGCGGTGGTTCTGGCTGCGGTGCTGTCTTCCGGTGGAACGGCGCTCTATCTCAATTCCCGAAGCACGGATTCCTCGCGCGCTACTGTGAGCAATACCGGGAATGGAGCTACCCCAGCCACATTCGTCGCCTTCACGATCGAGGAGAACAACTATTTGCGAGATGTCGCCGTTCTGCAGGATCTTCTGGATCAGCAGGAAGCATCACTGGCTCCGGAGACCGTCGCACAGCTGAAGGCGAGTCTCCGCACGATAGACGAGGCGATTCTCGAAGCGCGAAGCGCGCTCGCGCGAGACCCGGCGAACAAGATGTTGATCGAGATGCTGTCGGGAACGTATCGACAGAAGATGGATCTGATGCGCCGGACGGCGGAGATGACGCGTGGGAGCTGATGTGCGGGCAGCAAGCGACTGCCCCAAAGGGTGGGCCACTTTGAGCCGCGCCTGTATCATGGGAGCGGCCGCGATTGCGTTCGCCTCGTCGCCGGTCATCGCCCAGAAAAAGGTCGAGCGCAGGATTCCGCTCGGAATGGAAGGCGCGCTCCGCATCATCAACATGGTCGGCAGCGTCGTCGTGCACGGGTGGAACAAAGACACCGTCATGGTGCGAGGCACACTCGGCGCCGGCGATAACTTCTACATGGGCGGCGGATATACCGGCGCCAAGATGTTCGTGGAAGCGGTGAACGATCGAGATCCCAAGCCCGCGCGACTTGAGGTCTGGGTGCCGGCGCGAGTTCGCCTGTGGGTGAAAACCGCCACTGCAAACATCGATGTCAGTGGGGTCGATGGCGGGCTCGATTTATACGTCGTGAGCGGAACGATCGACGTTACCGGGAATCCGCACGAGCTGAATGCAGAAGCGATCGACGGCGATATTCACATCACGGGCTCACCGCCCTGGGTCAGAGCCAAAAGCGCGACAGGAACAATCGTCTTTCAGGGCGCGAGCTCGGATGCGGCATTCTCCACCGTGAGCGGAGCTGTGAAGGTCGATGGTGGAGTCTTCGAGCGCACCAAGATCGAAACTGTGACCGGGAATATCAGCTTCTCCGGACTGTTGGACCGTAGCGGCTCGTTCGATTTCGATACCCACAGTGGAATCGTCGATCTCGCGATCCCGGCGAAGATGGGCGCCAGCTTCTCTGTCGTAACGATCGCGGGAAGCATCACCAACAACGTCTCGAAAAACAGTCCGATGCCTGGCCGGTTCGGCCGCGGAGCGGAGCTGACGATGGATGCGAGTGGCGGTGGGGCAAAGGTGTCGGTCCGAACCTTCAAGGGTCCGGTGATCTTGAGGAGAGCGAATTGAAATCGTTTCAAACTCTGAAGGGCGGAGCGGCATCGTAGAAGCGCTGACGAGTTCGAAGCGCTCAACAAGCTTCGGACGTCGGCAAAACTTCTTCAGGAGATTGCCATGAAACGGACACTGCTTCGCTCCTTTGCACTCGTCACCGCGCTAACGCTCACGGCCTTCAGCACAGCACTGGCGGGACCACCGTGGATCGCGATCGAGTACCCCGCCAATCCATTCGACCGCACTTCGCGCGATGCTTTTCTGACTGTGCGTACCTACCATCACGGCGACCTGATGGCGAAGACGGTGACGGGAACGGCCGAAGGAGTGGTGAATGGCAAGCGACAGAGCATGCCGCTCGACATCCGTCCCGGATCCCAGGCCGGGATGTACGTGGTGCGCTGGCAGCGTCCGGCAGTCGGCAGATGGGTGCTGGTCATCAACAGTGGAATGCAGGGCGTGACCGATGCAACTGCTGTTGTTGATATCAGTCCGACCGGAAGTGTCGCGAGCGTTACGGTTCCAACGCGCGCAATCGGAAACGGATGGATCTCGCCAAGGCCGGTGGCGGCAGCCGAGATCGACGGACTGCTACAGGGTCGAGCGCTGGCTAGCGCCGGTACGCAGTACAACGCGAACCGCTAAGCGCTTGAAAAAACAGGAAGGCCTGACGATGCCGTCAGGCCTTCCGCTTACTGCCCTCTGAGGTTGTTGAGATTCCGCTGGAGCTCTGCGGTTCTCCTGGCAGAATAGTCGGCCAGACAGCGAGCGCGCGCTCTCGCCCACAACTTTCCATTCTCGCTGGGGTTCTGTCCCGTACAATCACTGTCGCGCTGGTTGATCCAGTCCCGCTGGGATTGCTGGAACCGATCCTGGAGCTCGGACCCACCAGATTTCCCGGCTTGGGCTATCAGCTCCTGGTAGGTCCGATTCAGATCGGCGTCGTTCGCGGCTATCGAGCGATTCAGGCAGGAGCGTTGATTGACCGCCGTGGGCGAGTCACACGGATCCCGAGGCGCTCTTTGCGAGTCGCGAGGTGACCTCTGCGAGCCAGCCGCGGGCGAGAGATCGGTTGAGACGTTAGTTGGCGCGGGCGCGTCGTTGGCCTTTGTCGGAACCGGTATTCTCGGTCCTGACGTCAGCACCTCGCTTCCGCTTGGAGAGAGTCGCGGGACGACTTTGGCATCTGCCGGTCGATTCTGAGCTGCCGCGCTAGCGGGAACGGTCCCAGCGCCGCTTGTCCTCACGGTGTTGAGGCTATTGTCCAACGCGGATGCCGCCGCCGTGTTCCTGTTCGCCTCGGCGAGATCGTGCATCAGCATTGTATCCTGTCCGACGCTGGCGACGTCTTTGGCCTTCGAATCCTTGCGGCAGCCAAGACCGCCTGCCAACAGGGCAAGGCAGATTACCGCTGACAGTCGGGGAATCACTTTCATACGTTCGCCCAGAGGGAGACTCATCTTAGCTATTTGGGCAGACAGCATGCCATCTTTTGGGGCGGATTTGTCACGAAAGACATGCAGTTGACGCGCCATCGATGCAGATTTCCACGTCAGTAAACACGTGATGCCAAGGATGGAAGATGGACAGAGAACTGCCAGAGCTCAACACCGTTATCAGAACGTTTGCGAATGAAGGCGAAGCGCACATCGCACAGGCAGTGCTCGACGCCAACGGGATCGACTCCAATCTCATTCGCGACGACGCCGGCGGGATGATGCCGTGGCTCCAATGGCTTCATCCAATTCGCCTGGTAGTGCGGGAAGCAGACAGCATCGAAGCAGTGGAGCTCCTGGACACGCCGCCGGGACCCTCGCTCATTCCGTAAGTCGAGCTCCGCGGCCACGAGCCAGGAACATTAGCTTACGCGCCATGCTCTCAAACTTCCTTCCTCGAAATACGCTGCGCACGCGCCGGCTGTTGATGTCCGGGCTCAGCCTTCTGGTGCTTACCGGCGGCCTCGTCCCACTCCACGCCCAAACAAGCCTACGGCCGCCCGACGAGGTGTATCTCGCTCGGGCAAAACGGATTCTCAGACAGACTCCGCTCATAGATGGACACAACGATCTGCCCTGGCGAATTCGCGAAGATTCAGTAGCACGCGGAAACGTCGATGCCTACGATCTCCGGAGGCGTACCCCCGGTCACACGGATCTCGGCCGACTCAAGAAAGGCATGATCGGGGCGGAATTCTGGTCCGTTTACACGCCCGGCGAATACCGCGACTCCGGATACGCGAGGGTTCAGCTCGAGCAGATAGACATCGCGCGCAGATTCATAGCGAAGTACCCGGACCGGCTCACGCTCGCCCTCAGCACCAACGACATCCGGCGAGACTTCAAGCGGGGCAAGATCGGCTCCCTCCTCGGACTGGAGGGCGGTCACGCCATCGAGAATTCACTCGGCACCTTGCGCGCGTACTACGACCTCGGCGTCCGCTACATGACGCTCACGCACAACGTGACGCTCGACTGGGCTGACGCGGCTCTCGACTCCGCGAAGCACAAGGGGCTGACTCCATTTGGCGACAGCGTCGTGCGCGAGATGAACAGACTCGGTATGCTCGTCGATCTGTCGCACGTCTCGCCGGGAACGATGAGTGCGGCGCTCAATGTGAGTCAGGCGCCGGTGATATTCTCGCATTCGGGAGCACGCGCCCTCGTCGACGTTCCGCGCAACGTGCCGGACTCGATCCTCCGGCGGGTGACGACGAACGGGGGAATCGTGATGGTCCCGTTCGTCACCGGGTTTGTGTCGCCCGCCGTACTGCTCTACGATCAATCCACTCGTCCCCTGATGAAGGATCTACAGGCGAAGTACGGCAGCGACACGGTAGCGATCACGCGGGAAATAAAGCAGTGGCGGGCGGCGCATCCCGAGCCGCGCGCAACTCTTTCACAGGTGGCCGATCAGGTAGAGTATGTGCGCAAAGTTGCGGGCGTCGATCATGTCGGAATCGGAAGTGACTTCGACGGCATAACCGAAGTGGTGCAGGGGCTCGAGGATGTCTCGACCTTTCCCGCGCTGTTCGCGGAGCTGGCGAGACGAGGCTGGTCGGACAACGATTTGCGGAAGCTTGCTGGAGAGAATTTCCTGAGGGTATTCGCGCGGGCCGAAGCAGTTGCGAAAAGGCTTCAAGCCCGTAGCCCCTAGCCGCCTCGCCCAAAGCCCCAGGCCGGTAGTCTTAAGTTTCTTTAACTCTCCGCGTGCGCTATCGCTCCGCCCGACCTGAGGACGTCCGCAAACTCAGAGGGAAGCTCGCTTTCACGAATGGCGCGCGCGGCTTCGTCGATGTCGTAGGCGACGCGAACGAGCTCGACCCGCGGGGCTGATCCATCAATCGCCAGCAACACGTAGCACGCTCGCGGATCTCCGTCCTTGGGACGTCCAACGCTTCCCGTGTTGATGAACTGAACTCCGCCAATCACACGCTGCCACGGTTTATGAGTGTGTCCGAAGCAAATAACATCCTCGGGCCGTGAGCCGAGATCCTTTGCCATCTTCTCGAGAAAAGCATCCGACCTGTCCTCAGTCACATAGACCGTGTTCAGAGTCTGATTGCCGTGCACGAGGGTGATGGTCGGGCCTGAGACGTGCCCACCGAATGGGCGAATGTCGAGGCGGAAGGGAAGACTCCCCAGATATTTCTTCGTCTCCGGCGTGACGTGCGAGCGGGTCCATTCGAAGGAGAGATGAGACAGTTCCTCGTCGTGGGGAGTGTCGGCTCTGCACCCGCAGTGCTTGTAATCGGTGGCGACGGTCGAATCGTAATTGCCGGAAATGCCGGGAATCGCCCGCTCGCGGAGTAGTGCCACCGCCTCGTTCGGCCAGGGGGCGTAGCCGGTGAGATCACCGAGATGGTAGATCGCGTCCACGTTCGCTCGCTCGTCGATGTCGGCGAGGACGGCCCGCAACGCGGGAAGATTCGCGTGAATGTCGGAGATCAGCGCAATTCGCTTCATGCCTGGGCTCTGGCAGCTGCACCGACGCGACGTGTCATTACCACGGCCGTGTCGGGACACGCGCCCTGGAATTCCGCGGACGCTTTCACCGCATCCGGAACAGCCGATCGTGTCGTGCGCGTGAAGCCGAAGCGCGGAAAGTATTTCTCGGCGGTGGTCGTCAGGAGATAGAACTCCTCGATCCCCGCTACTTCGGCGCCCTCCAACAGGCGCTCGACCAGCCGGCGACCGACCCCGCTCCCGCGATGCTCGGGCGAGACGACCGCCGAGCGAAGCAGAGCGACGGCGCCGAATTCTTCGAGGCCAATCGCTCCAGCAATTTTGCCATCGTCTTCAGCGACCACAAAGTTCGAGAAGTTGTCCTTCACTCCGTCGAGTGGCAGATCGCTCGCCGACAGCAGGTTCTCGACAGCAGGTAAATCAGCGCTCGTCGCATTTCTGATTCGCATCAATATCTCCGCGGCTCGGTCACTGTGAGCGTGCGCATCTCAGAGACAGTCTTCACCGCAGCAGTCAGGTCCGCAAGAATCAGGGCCGCAGCACTCGGCGACCGGCTTGGTCGCGCGCACGAACGCGCTCATGAATGCTCCATCGATCTGCGATGCGAATTCGTTGGCATTGAGACCGCTTCCATCCAGAAACGCCGCTGCATCCTCAGTCTTGTACACTCTGGTTGGCTCAATTGACGCTTTCTTGAATCCGACTTCCTGCAGCAGATCCAGAAACTCTTGCTCTTCCAGCGCACCAGCGACGCAACCGATCCAAAGCTCCATGTTCGTCCTCACTGCTGCGGGAACATCACCGCGCACGACGACGTCCGATACCGCGAACCTGCCGTCCGGCTTGAGTACCCGAAAGGCCTCTTTAAGCACCTTACGCTTGTCACCGGAGAGGTTGATCACGCAGTTGGAGATGATGACGTCAACCGATGCGTCGGGCAGCGGAATCTGCTCGATCTCTCCTTTCAGGAACTCGACATTCTCCGCGCCCGCTCGGCGCTTGTTCTCGTTGGCGAGCGCGAGCATCTCGTCCGTCATATCGAGCCCGTAGGCCTTTCCGGTCGGGCCGACGCGTTTGGCCGAGAGAAGCACATCGATGCCACCGCCGGATCCAAGGTCGAGAACGGTCTCGCCTTCCTGTAGTGCGGCGAGCGCGGTCGGATTTCCGCAGCCCAGCGATGCGAGCACCGCTTCGACGGGGATGCCCGCCTTCTGCTTCTCGTCGTAGAGATCGGCCGTGATTGGATCCCACGCTTCGGTCGTTGCTCCACAACAGGCGCTCGATCCGCAACATGCTGCGTCGGTGGCGCCTTCGGTGACGCGAAGCGCGGCCTGGCCGTACTTCTCCTTCACAGTGGATTTGAGATCTGAATCATGCGTCATAGGTATCTCGGTACGCAGGAGTTGATAACTGCAACTGAAGACTACCGGCCGGGGGCGGTCGGCTTCACAGCTGGAGGCTACGGGCTCAAGTCAACCAATATTTCTTGATGCATAGGTCAAAAACCAAATCAGGTGCAGCAGGATTCGGAGCGACTAAGGACGCGCGGCTTCATGGCTGACACCAGGGTCTCGACTTCCTCGAACGCCTCGGAATCCAGCTCGTAGTAAACCCAGCGTCCGTCCTTCCGATCGCGGACGATTCCAGCGTCCTTGAGCACGCGCAGATGGAACGACAACCGCGACTGAGCAGCGTCAAGCGTGTCGGTCAGCTCGCACACGCACCGCTCGCCTTTGCGGAGCAGCTCGATGATCTCGAGTCGGGTCTCGTCGGAGAGTGCGTGGAAGAGCTCGATCGCTCGCTCCGTCCTATCGTGGGTAGCTACGGCCATAGCTCTAACATATCAAGAAAAGTTGTTGTGTCAATAGGAACCCCGAATGATGACTACCAGCCGGGACGGTCGGCGAGCCGGCTCGAGGCTACTGGCTGATCATAATCACGCGTAGAGTCAGCCCGTAGCCAGATAGGTCTGATAGGTTGGCCAGGCGAGCGGTCCGGTGTCCCTGGGGATTCACCGCTATGAAGGGGAACTCGACGAAGTGCTGCCTCTCCAGGACACCCGTCCATACGGCGCCGGCAATCTGCCGAGCGCTGTCCGTAAGAATCTGCAGCTTCCAACCGGGCACATCACCGAACGATATGACTTGCAGGCCCTTCGGGAAGTGGATCTCGACCCGGAGTGTGGGCACGTCGCGTTCGTTGATGATTCGCAGCGAATATTTCTCGTGGGCGCCTGGCGTAGAGGTTGTCGGGAACACCATGGCACGCGCCCAGGCGGGAGAAGAACAAAACGGGACTGCGATCAACAGCGCAGCGATTCCCGCAGCGATTTGGCGGGATGCACTCGCCGAATACCACCATCTCCTCATCGTATGCCCCCGAATGGAGCATACTAACTAGAAATGATAGAGTCCTGGTAGCAGCAATGCGCAGGTGTCATGATCGGTTCAAGGCGAAATGCCGGTCAGGAACCCTGTCACGAGGAGAATCAGAAGTCCAACGCTCAGCTCGATCACCGCAGAGCGCCGGAGACGGGCGGATCCAACCTCGTTCACAAGTTGTGGCTGCACTCTACGAAAGTTGTAGGCCCCGATCATGAGTGTGACGACGACCAAGAACAACTTTACGAGCAAAACCTGGCCATACATTGTTTGCCAGAGGGCAGAAAGGTGCTCCAAGTGCACCCACGATGCGATAATTCCACTAGCAATAACTACGGCAGCCGACGCTAGCGCCAACGGCGAAAAAGAATTTACAAGCGATGCAACTGATGACCAGCGTTCGACGCCGTCGAGAGCGAAAGCGAGTGGAACGCCAACCATCATTACGGCAAAGAGACTTCCAAGCCAGCTCGATGCGCCGAGGACGTGAAGAAAATCGCTGGCGATCATCAGAGTCGTGAACCTGGGACTTGCTGCTGCGTGTCCAGCGAGCGCAGGAGTCACGGCCAGCACGATCGCCGAGATGGTCGCAACCAGCCAGGCACTCCATAGCCGCCGTATTGCGAGAGCGAACGACGCCAACGCCACGAGCGCGGCCCCGAGCTCGAGTCGGAGAGCAAATCCCCACTTAGTGTGCATCGCCATATCTGTCATGCTCATAGCCTGCATGCCGGGCATCGCACTCATCATCTCCGACTCCAGATTTATTCTCACCAATGCGCCAAGTATCACCAGCACACTCGCGGCGAGCCCAAGGAGAGCTGCGCGCCTTTCCATCCGCGCCCTTGCCTCCGTGTTGATTTCCGTCGCTCGTGGGAGAATGAGCATTCGAAATGAGATTGCACCGATGAGGACAAGGATGCCGACAAACGAGAACGTGCGGGCAAGGGAATTACTTACCGACGAAGCCGCATCGGCTTCTTCCCCATTTTCCTCCTCGGTCGATGAGGCCGCTGTAACATTTCCGGACACAGTCGTGTCGGTAACAGCCCCAAACTGAGGAACGGGCCCATTTCGTGGCGCGATTGCAGTTATCAAAACGACGAAGCTGAAAGTCCCGTGCGAAGGATGACCGTCGGACGCTGCCGTTCGCCACGCGACCGTGTATCGTCCGGCCGGGAGCGGCTGGGAAACACCAACTGAAACTGTGAGCGGATCGCCTCGATCGTTCTCAGGCTGAGTGAGCGCGAACTCCTTCCCATTCGCGTCCTTCAGCAAAATGACGGTCATCGAGAGCTCGGGTCGCTCAGAGAACCAAAGCTGAATCAGTCGTGGTGAGCTCGTGACTCTCGATCCTGCAGCGGGTTCGCTACGCTTCAAATGGGCGTGTGCCCAGGCCTGCGCAGGATAAAACAGCAATGCGAGTGCGAGAACGAAGCGCAGTGTTCTACTCATCATCTTGCTTCATTTGCATCCCACCCATGTTCGTGCGCATCGTGGATCGGGTTGAGTGAAAAGGGCGCATTCGCACGAAGACGAAGATTCCAGCTGGATTTCTGGAACCGTAGTATGGCTCCAGGGAAGCAGGAACGAAATTGAGAGTCCCAGCCGCACCGAGTCCCATCGTGGCCCAATGCATTCTTGCCACTTCCCGGATATAGCCAAGCTGTAAAGCACCGACGTTGAAACTCTGGCCGGCAGGAAATCCGGGGAGCACGGCGCCGCCCCGCGTGACGACAGGGTTGTCGAGGACGAGATCCCCCGCGCTCTTCTGCACCAGCTCGGTTCGCCCGAACAGAGCGTTGTACTTGTCGAGAATCGCTTCGCTCTCGGCCAGAAATCCGTTCGACCAACCTGGTTGAGTGCTGTGCTTGTTGGCGCCCCAAATGAAAGTGCTCGCCCATTGCCCATCAGCCCCCAGGCGAGCTCCATGAAGTGCTGAAGCTGTGATGCGGTGCATCGATTCATTAGGATTTAGCTGCTCCGGACTTTTCAGGTAGCCGTATCCCGCCGCCAGACTCCAGTGAGCGGTCGGGTTGACCGTGAGCCGGCCAGAGTAGGAATCGAGCTTGATGGGATCAAAATTCCACCGGTTGTCGTCCGGCTCTCGACCGTTGAACACGGAGCTTTCGAGCTGCCATTTCCGGGAATAGACCCCTCCGGTCAACACTCCGAAGCTAACGTGCGTCGCGTCCTGCCAATGGTGCGTAAGCGGTGCGGTAGGATTGTCCATCGCTGACGGTCTGTGCATGAATGCGACTGGGCCGAGGGCCGGCTCTCCGGACGGCGCAGCGTATACGCTCCACGCCAGTCCCTTGCTGATTTCGCGCTGATAGAGGGCGCCCAGCTCCATCCAGAAGTCGTGGGGATGCTGGCGATCGTGCAAGGGCTGACCTTTGTAAGCCTCTCCCGTTTGAAGCAAGAGCGGATAGCCGCGTTTCGTGACTGTGAAAGGATCGAGGCTGAGCATCGTTCGGGCCTGGAATCGACCGCCGGCGATATCACGTGTCGCCATCAGCATTCCCCAGTTTAAGGAGCCGAACTGGTCATCGCCCCGCTCGCCACTTTGTTTGTCGTACTCCGCGAAGACGAATCCGTGCGCCATGATCATCCAGTCACCGATCATCCGTCTGCGCGAGGGCAGAGTGACGGCGTCGGGAATCCAGGTGGTGCCCGAACCCATCCTCTCCATGCTGACACCCGCGGGGCCGATCATCATATCCTCGGCTGAATGAAGCTTCATACCTGACAACATTCCCAGCTGTGTCGAGTTCGCTGGTTTGGTTGGCATCTCCATCCCCGGCATACCTGGCATTCCAGGCATCTTCATTGAATCAATCTTTGCTGGCGCGGGCTGCATCTTCATCCCACTCATCTTCTGGTGGGCCGAATCACCGTGCATTGCGCGGCCGGTGTCAGCCATTGGCATCTGTTCCGCTTTTGCGGGTGCGTGATGCAGCTCGGCGCCCAACGGCATCGGCATTGATTTGGGCGCGGCGCGTTTCTTCGCGGTGCTGACCGGTGTGGATTTCTTACCGGTTTTCGCAGTTGTCTTGCCGGCGGTAGGCTTTTTTGCCTTAGTGGTTTTGGGAGCCGTCTTCGTCTTCTGCGTTTCTTTGCCCATTGGCATGTTCATGGGCATTTGCATCGTGCCTTTCTTGTCAGCCGTATTCTGGGTAGCAGTCTGGGCTGATAAGGGCCTGTCCGCGAGCGTAACTGAGAGAGCGAGCGCCAAACCAAAACCACCCGCGATCGAGCGTGGTGACGAAAGCATTGTCCATCCGAAGTGATTGATTCAGCCGCTGTGGCGGAGCCACAGACGGCAAGATGGGTCCGCGCGGAGTGATCACGCTGCGAACCGCGAGCACCAATGGCGCTCTATGCCTTCGGAGGCGGAGGCTCGGGAGCCGCTGTGCGGCTTAGTGGTTGAGCGAAATAGAAGTAAGGCGCAATCTGAGCTGCAATCGGAAACGCTGCCGACGAGGCGCCTTCGCCAAGGGCGATCGTCGTGCCGCATGAAGTCATCGCGACACAGCACAGAATCGTCGGCGACTTGCAGGGCTTCGGCTGCTCATTCTTCTGGGCGGGGAGCCCGTGATGCGAGCCGTCGTGGTGTGTCATTACGGCGACGCCGGCAGTGCCGCCGCGAGGATGATCGGTACAAAGGAGGTCGGCTGCTCCCACCGTGAGGTAGAGCGCGCAGATTCCGGTCACTATTCCTACAAGACGGCGCACGTTGGTCTGATTTTATCGGTAAGATTGCAACTAATGTGACACTGTCTCTCGACGCAAGTTCCAGTCCGACTCGAGCTCAATGATTATTCAACCGATTGATTTCGTGGTCTATACGTGGCTGATCATTGCGGTGCTATCGGCGATTTATGTCGCGTACGATCAATTTCGACACAATCCGGAAGCGCGGTGATGAAGTGGGGATTTGTGCTCGTCACGCTTTACATGGGACCCATTGGGCTTCTGCTCTATGTGATGGCCGACATAGAGCCTGCGCCGGGTACGCATGAGAATTTCGTAAAGCCCCTTTGGAAGCAGGGTGTCGGGTCCGCATAAGAAGCATTCGGAGCGTAGGCCTGGCATCAGCTTGCTAACGAACTTCTTTCTGAGAAACATCAATGACTTCGCGCAGAAACTTAGTCCTGGTCGTTTTCGTACTTGTGCTCGGTGCGCCTAGAGTGCTGTCGGCTCTCGTCCCGCCCCAACGACAACCCGCGGCTAGCGCACCATCATGCCGAGGCGCAGACTCGGCAGCAGTAATGCGTGTGGTCGGTCGTTTCCACGAAATCCTTTTGACGGGCGATACCATCGGATTAAGGGAGCTCCTGGCTCCTGACCTGAGAATCCTCGAAGGAGGCACAGTCGAAAATCGCCAGGAATATCTTTCGCATCACCTTTCAGAAGACATTGAGTTCGCCAAAGCCGTGAACCAGAAGAGAGCTTCGATTTCGTACACGTGCGAGGAAAATGTCGCATGGCTAGTCTCAACGTCGACCGCGACCGGTAATTTCAACGGCCGTGCGATCGATAGTGTCGGAGCAGAGCTGATGGTACTTAGTCGAACTCGAAATGCTTGGAAGGTTCGCGTGATACATTGGTCGTCGGCGAGGCGGCAGCCGCACTGATTGAGCGTCGACGCGCTGTCCCGTAAACTGTAACCATTGTGAAAAGCGAAGAGAGCACACCACGCTGGGTGTACGTGTTCGGGATCATCGCCCTGGTCCTCGTCCTGGTGTTTGTCGTCTTGCATCTCACCGGTCATGGCCTTGGCGGCCACACACCGTGATGACCATGACACCGCGCCTCCGCAAGTTCGCCCTCACTGCGCACGTCACTTCCTCAGTCGGCTGGCTCGGGGCGGTTGCCGGCTTCCTGGCTCTCTCCATCGCCGGCCTGACCAGCGACGATGCTCAGATCGTGCGTGCCGCCTATCTCGGCATGCAGCTGAGTGCCTGGTTCGTCATCGTCCCGTTGAGCCTCGCGTCGCCGCTAACGGGGCTCGTCATGTCACTGGGCACGACGTGGGGATTGTTCCGGCACTATTGGGTGTTGATGAAACTTCTGATAACCGTCTTTGCCACTATTCTTTTGCTCGTGCACATGCAGCCAATCGGACACTTAGCACGCGTCGTAGCAGAGACGACGTTGTCCAAGGGCGAACTCGGGGGGCTGCGGATCCAACTCGTGGCAGACGCGGGCGCCGCCGTGTTGGCCTTGCTCGTGGCCACGATACTGTCAGTGTACAAGCCGAGGGGCATGACCCCGTACGGATGGCGTAAGTACCACGAGGAGCGAACGGCGTCGCAGCCCTAGGGCACAGCTCGAACGATACGACCAAGCGCCGCAACCAATGTAAGATCCGCGTCCGGAACCCACTCAACGACCCACCGGACGGTCTTCCGGAGCCACTCGCGATCGACGATTCCCAACTCGAGTGCCCTCGCCCGCTCTCGTTTCAACTCCGTTTTCAGCGCCTCGAGCTGAGGCCGCGCCGAGCCTCCACCGGAGGTCGTCATTCCGGAAGAA
>DASWGL010000071.1:0-5897 GCA_036393735.1 Gemmatimonadaceae bacterium
TGGGCCATTGCAAAACGACCTCGTGCTGTCGACCGTGATCGCTCTCGCGTGCTGTCCATCGGCTTCGCTTTCGCATTGACCAGGACCGCACAACCCCGTGTGCTTTAGCTGCCATAGGGGGGTAGAACCGACTGACAAGTCCCACCAACAATCCCACCAGTACCAGTTCGTCATCGGGTGGTTTTATTCCGCCTTGTTCCGGTCGCCCGAGCGCGAAGTGCTTGTCATTCCGCTACCTTCCGTCAAGGAGCGATTCGAGAGTCTGACTTTTAATCCGTAGGTCGTGGGTTTGAAACCCACCCGGGTCATCCTTTACTGTACCAGATTCTACTGGCGTCAGCGTCGCACGGGGGCTAGCTTGCCGAATGTGATAGGCTGCTTCCCCGGAGTGTGGAATGCGGCACTTTAATTGGGTTCCCGTCGCCGGAATTTTCTTCGCTGCCTCGCTCAGCAGCTGCGCCACGGCTGGCCATCGTTTGACAGAAGCCCCCGCTCGTGCGGATCTGATCACATCCGACGAGATCGCACGCTCATCGTCGACGAACGTCTGGGATCTCCTCCGCAAGCGCGCCAGGCAATACAACTTCGCTGAGGATCGTTATGGACGGCCGCGCAACATTACTACGAAACGCGGCGCCAGCACCATGATCTTGGCGGGATCTGACAGCCCTCTCGTGCTGATCGACGGCGCTCGTCTCACCGATGTGGCTGCGCTGCGCGACATGCCGACCGATTCTGTCGAGAGCATCGAGCTGCAGAACGGAATCAATGGAACGTCGTCACAGGGTACCAACGCTCCCGCGGGTGTTATTTACATCCACACGAAGGAAGCGTCTTCGACCTGATGGAGAATCGCGGCTAAGCCCGGCCTCTTCCCGACTCGATATGTTGCCACGAAAACAAAAACGCTCCGCCGAGGTGATCTTCGGCGGAGCGCTCGCTTTACTTATCCGGCAGCTCCAGGCCTACGCTTGATCCTGCTTGCAGGCCGTCTTGTCGTACTGCGGATTGTTCTGTTCCTGGAAGGGTACCGGCACGTTCACATCTGTGCCGTATAAACCTCCCTTGAAGTAAGCGCCGTTCGGGAATACCGCATTCACCGGGCGGCCGTACTGCCGAATCAACCGGCGGAGATCACCCAGCCTGTGTGAGGTCAGGAAAAGCCAATAAGCTCTCTCCTTGAAGAGTTGATCCTGCTGACCAGCCGCTGTGACCTGCAACGTCAGTGGCGGCAGCGAACCAGCCGGATACCCACGAAGAGCCAGGAGGGAGGCGTTGCTGCGCAACGCATTCAACGTGGCGAGCGCGCCCACCGCGTCGCCGGCATTCAGCGACGCTTCGGCCTCGATCAGGCGAGCTTCGACGCCGTCAGCAATCGTGACCGGTGAAGAGCGAAGCGGGTACTTCGCCTGAATCCACTGAATCGTGGTCCCGTCGAAGCCCTTGTTGCCCTGGCCGGCCCGATTGGCAACACTGTCCGCGACACGCGGATCGACCAGGCCACTCGTCTTCTTCAGGTTTCCATCCGATTGATACGGAAGCCCGACGCCTGCCTCGGCATCGGCCTCTCCGAACCGGGCGACGCTAGACGTCAGACTCCAGGTACCGTTATTCTGTCGCCCGGTGGTTTCAGAGTGAGAGTAGTTGTACTGAAATGTCGTCAAAACTCCCGTCACGGCGAGCGCGGCTTCGGGGTACTTCCCCTGATCGAGCAAGGCTCGACCTTTTCCGACCTGCGCCAGCTGCCTGAAGGTCGCGGTGAGAATCGTTGCCTGTGGAACTGCCAGCGCCTGGTTGAATTTCGAGATGGCGCTGTCGAGCAGGGTATTGGTCGGTTCACCAGCGCCGAAAGTGAAGGACCCATCAGCGTTTTGTTTGCTTACAGGCACGGCGCCGCAGTAGTTCTCCGCGAAGAGGATGTACGACAAACCACTCAGAGACAAAACCTCTGGGAATCCGGCGCTATCCCCCGCGGTCTTCGCGCTCAGCCGGTAATTGTCAATGGCCAGATCGGCGAATGACCGTGCGCGTGTCAGATCGAAGAAAGTTCCGATCAGACTCGTGTTGGGCAGAGTCATCGCGCGCTGATCGATCTCGATGCGAGTCGGGAACGTCTCGGTGTTGATGAACTCGTCTGAAAGTAGAGCAGAGAGGTGCACTTGCTCGACATCGGCGGCGCCGCCGTTGTAGGCGACTCCAAAGTTGCCGACCGCGCCGGCGCGTTGCGCCGGCAACGCTCCGGCGCCCTTGAGCGCGTCCGGTCTCGCTACATCCGGATCAGTGACGGTAAGTAGATCTTTCGAGTTGCACGCCAGGAAAAGGGCGAGCAATCCGAATGCGGCCAGGCGCGCCGGCGTGAGCCGCCGATCGCGCAATGAGTTTTTATATCGCATTTGATTATCTCAGTGAGTGAAAGTGGCTCAGAAGTTGACCGTGACGCGGGCGGTCCAGTTCCGCGTGGGTGGTAGCGTGAGGAAGTCCGAGGTGCTGAAATTCGCGCCCGGAGTGGAGTTGGTCTCGGGATCAAACCCGGTGTAGTTGGTCCAGGTGTGAAGGTTCCTTCCAGTGATGCTCAATAGCATCGAATGTCCGAAGTATCGAGTCATGGCTTCGGGAGCTCGCAGAGTGAACGTGAGCTCGCGGAGCTTGGTAAAGGTCGCATCCTCGATGTAACCGGCGTCGGTGCCGAGCGCGCTGGCGGCGATCGCAGCGGCCTGGTCAGCAAATGGTGTGGTCTTGTCGTACGCTTCCTGGCAATTGAAAAACGTGCAACGGAAGCGGCGCGTCAGATTGAACAGCTTGTAACCACCCTTGTGGTCGAAAAAGGCAGAAATCGTGAACATCTTGTTGAGGGTCAACTGCGGCGTGAACCCGAACTGGTGCGTCGGGAGCGGGTTGCCGAGGTAAACCACATCAGGCGTGAGCGTGATCTCGCTGCGCGCAATGATGCCATCTCCATTGACGTCACTGAACGTGTAGCCCTTCTGGAAATACGACCCGAGTGGGAATCCCACCCTATGCTGCTGCTGCGTGTTCACGACGATGGGCGGCACCGGGCTGTCCGTCGGGAGCTTGCCGAGTGTCAGGAGCTTGTTGTCGTTCGTGGAGCTCGTGATACCGAATTCGAAGCCGACGCGCTCCATGTCGAGAACGCGCGTGTTCATCACGAATTCCCAACCCTTGTTGCTGACCGAGCCCAGGTTCTGGAACTGAGTCGTGGTGAGACCCAGCGAGGGTGGAAGCGGAACGGCTACCAGAAGATCATCCGTTCTCTTGTTGTAATGCGTGACTTCCATGCCGACGCGTTCATCGAGAAAGCCGGCGTCGAAACCAAGCTCGGTCTCTTTCGATCTCTCGGGACGCAGCTCGGGGTTACCAGTTCCACCTACGGTGATCCCCGGAACGTCGGCACCACTAACGGTTACTGTTTGAGCGTTGAAGAACGTAATCGCGTCACGGAAGTTGGGCTTCTGACCCGATTTTCCGTTCGCCGCTCGCAGCCGCAGCGAGCTGAAGTAAGGAGTTTTCGGGAAGAACGGCTCTTCGTTCACCACCCACGAAAGGGTGACCGACGGATAGTTGATGCTCCCGAAATTCTGTCCGAAGGCGCTGTTCTTGTCGTTGCGTAGAGCCCCGCTCAGGAAGATGCGATCGCGCCACGCGAGATCTTCGCGGAGGAGACGGCTGACCGTCTTGTTGTCCGTGTTCGTCTCATTCACCGCAAAGCGGGCACTCGCTCCGGCCAGTGAGCTCGTCCCACCAAGAAGCTTGGCTCCGAATGCTTGTGTACCTCTGATCAATTCCTTGTTGAAGAGCCCGCTCACCTTCGTGGTTGCCTTGAGTCCCTCGAATGGAGTAAACGCCGCCGAGAGAGTTCCGTTCGCGCTGTAGTTGTAAATGTTGTACGGGTTCGACGTACGCTGTCCATCGGGCAGCGAACCGAAGTTGACCTTATTCGGCGGAATCAGCTCATTGTCCCACCGGTTTAGATAATCCAGTCCCGAAACGACAGTCGCGGTCAGCCATGAGAGCGGCTGATAGGAGCTGTTGACGGTGCTTTCGAACCGGTTTATGTCCTGACGGGTGTTGATCGCGTAGATCTGCGTCGGAGTAGCTCCGCTCAGGTAGCCTTGAGTGATTGCGTTGTCGCGCGCGCTGCCGAGCAATCCGGCCGAGATGATTCCGAGCGTGTTGTTGTCATTCTGGGGAAGCCGAAGGTGATCGGAGAGGTAGCTGGTTCCGATCTGGATATTCCAGTTGTCTCGCATCTGCATGGAGACGTTGGCGCGTCCAGATGCCCTCTGATCGAGACTCGTCTGGAAGACGCCGTGCTGCTTGTCGTAATTGCCCGCCACGTAGTAAGTGACCTGATCGCTCCCGCCGTTCACGCTGGCGCCATACGCGCCGCGATGCCCATTGAGAAAGGGACTGTGTGCAACCAGCGGGTTGAACGAGAAGGATGAATCGACTCCAGGCGTGCACAGGCCGCGCGTCTGGCTGTCGAGAGTGCAGCGCGCACCGGTGATGGAGGTGACGAGGTAATTAGAGGGATAATCGGTGACATCTTTGATGTTCCCGCCCTCGAGGTATGTCGTCCAACTCGGCTTGCCTGACCGCCCGCGCTTGGTCGTGATCTGGATGACGCCGTTCGCGGCGGCGGTACCATACTGTGCCGCGGCGGCGGGGCCCTTCAGGACCTCGAAGGTCTCGACGTCTTCCGGATTGATGTCATTGAAGCGGGATGGCACCTGGCCCCCAACGCCGATCGTCGTGGATCCGATGGTGGCACTATTGGCGACGTTGTTGTTGTAGCGGATTCCGTCGACGACAATGAGCGGTTCATTGGTGAGCGACAGGGAGGATGCGCCACGGATGCGAATGCGCGAACCGGATCCGACAGTTCCTCCGGCTTGCTGCACATCGACGCCGGCAATCTTTCCGGTGATGAGCTGGCTCACGTTCTGAGCGGCGGCTATCTGTTCCACCTTCGGCTGCAGCGTCGATACGGCTGACCCGATCTCGCGCTTGCGCTCGCTTTCGCCGGTGGCCGTGGTTACGACCTGCTCGAGGCTGACCGCCGCCTGACTCAATGTGAACTGCAGCTCGGTGGTCCCTCCCGCCGTCACGGTCGCGGGCTGTGCCGAGGCCTGATATCCGAGGCGAAGCACTCGGACCTGGTAGGTCCCCGGTCTCACCCCCGCGATACGGAAGCGGCCATCGTCGCCGGTGGCGGCCCCGCGCGTAGTTCCCACGATCTGCACCTGGGCTGTTGGGACCGGAGCCCGTGATGCGGCATCGGTCACTACGCCGGAGATGATTCCCGCATCCTGCGCTCGTCCCGGACTCGCCATGCACAATAGCATAGCCATCACGCCCAGTACGATCCGCAGGATGTTTCTAACGAGTCGATCTACCATACTCCCTCCAATTCTCGCCCGAAGGCGTAATGAATCGCGTCACGGCGAAGTGCCGGACGCCCCAAAAACGACCGCGCAAATTGCGGTGTCGAAGGCGGATGCGGAAATGACCAGCGTATCGGGCCGGGTCGCGACAATACACGCGCAGAAAAAACTCTGTGGCGACATGGTGCGGCCCCGCTGGCTCGTAGGACGACTGCTAGCGGGCGGCGAGAAGCTCTCGCGCTGCCACTCACGAAGCACGGGCCGCAAATGGCGGCAACACGTGCAGCGCACGCGGCTGGTCCCAACCTTCGCTCGACCAAATGAACGAAGAGGTAGCAGGCCCGCTGTAACGCGCTGAATTCTAAGCCGGAGCCCAAGGAGGTCAAGCCTGAAATGTCGATCCATCGTGATGCGACGGTGAACCGCGCATCGTTCCCGGTGGATGGCGGCGGGCCGCGGGCGACTGGCTCCCCGACACCAGTCACCACTACATTG
>DASWGL010000072.1:0-1784 GCA_036393735.1 Gemmatimonadaceae bacterium
TCACGGCACCATACAGCGCCTCAACGGGCGCAAGCAACGTTCGCATTGCGCGCGCGCGCTTCCCGCGTCCGGTCCACACAGCCTCGACCAATCTGCGACGATCAGCCACCAGCCTTCCCGATGGTTTCATTCATGAGAGCCTCGAACCGCGGACCTTGTTCCGCCGCTGCGCGAGGGGTGGCAGCGAGCACCTTCGTTGGCTTTCCATAGGCGACCGTGACTCGCGCGAATGGCTTGGGTATCATGAAACGATCCCAGCTGTTCAAACGCCAGGCTCGGTCCGCCACCGCAACTACTGGAAGAATTACTGAGTCCGATCTCTGCGCCGCGATCAAGGCTCCCGGAGCATACTTCCCCGCGGGTCCCTTGGGCCCGTCGGGTGTAATGGCCACCTCGCGTCCCGCCTGAAGCTCCCGAATAATTGAAATCAGAGCGCGATCAGCTCCCCGTGTCGTCGACCCTCGGACGAGCGCGTAGCCCAACGACTCCGCCGTGCGCGCGACCAGCTCACCGTCACGGTGCTCGCTGATCAGAAGGACGACTCCCTCGTCGCGATGGTACCAGAGCAGCGGCAGCAGCTGTCCATGCCAGAGCGAGAAGATGAAACGCTGCTTGGTCGCGCGTAGATCATCGATCGCTTGAGCGTTCACGACGCGGAATCGCCAAGTTCGGGCCAACGCCTGAAGGACACCTTTGCCCAGGAGGAGCACCGCGCGCGAGCGCCAAGGTAGAGTCTCGCTGTCGCCGCTCATCCTTCGGGACCCGCAAGCCGGCTGGCCATTTGTGCGACGCGGTCCGCCGCCCCGGGCGAGCCAAGCTTTGAGCGCACCTCGGCCAGTCCCGTTAGCAGCTCCTGCCGCCGCGGGCCATCCTTCAGTATCTCTGCGAGTGCGTCCGCCATTACCGACGGATCGATCTCGTCCTGTATGAACTCTCGCGCTACTTCCCTCCCGGCGACGACGTTGACGAGACCGATGTTCGGCACCTTCACCAGTCTCCTCGCCACCGCATAATTGATCCGGCCCGTTCGGTAAGCCACGATCAGCGGGCAATCGGCAATCGCAGCCTCGAGTGTGGTTGTTCCGCTCTTGCAGAGAGCGACATCGGCTGCCCGCAGGACACTCAGCGATGCCGAGTGCACGAGCCGGAACGGACAACGCCCAGAGTCGAGAGCAACGGTGGGCGCGACGCTGACCAGCACCTGCAACCCCGGAATCCTTCGTTGAAGTTCTTTAGCCGTCGCTACGAAATCGTCGATGTGGCGATCAATCTCTTGTTGGCGACTGCCGGGGAAGAGAGCGAGCACAGGTCTATTGATGGCTAGCCTGAGTGCTTCGCGGGCTTCCACCTTGGTCGGCATGTTGGTGGCGCGATCCAGCAGTGGATGGCCGACGAACGTCGCGTCGATACCGAAGCCTCGGAGCAGCGGCTCCTCGAACGGAAGGATGACGGCGGCTTTCGTGATGAGTCGGGCCAGCTTCGGGATCCGGCCAGCTCCCCATGCCCAGACCTGTGGTGTCACGTAGTAAAGCACGGGCACGCCGGCTCGCTTCGCCGCCGCGGCCACTTTCATGTTGAACCCTGGATAGTCGATGAGGATCAACACAGCTACCTCACCGCGCTCGAACATTTTTCGCATTGTGCGCAACAGCAGGAAGTGTCGCGGCACGTGCTTGAGCACCTCGAGGAAACCCATCACGCCAAGCTGTTCGTCGCGGTGAATCAACTCTACGCCCTCCTCCGCCAGTCGTCGCCCCCCGACGGCGGCGAGCAGCAGCTCGGGT
>DASWGL010000073.1:0-8043 GCA_036393735.1 Gemmatimonadaceae bacterium
GAGTACGCCGGCCTTTGGAGTGTCAGACCAGGCCTCGCGGTCGCGATGACAGTGTTCATGCTTGCCCTGCTCGGCTTCCCGATCTTTGGCGGCATCGGGTTCTTCGCCAAATGGTACATCCTGCAGGCCGCTTTGCAGGCTCCATTCCCGCAGACCAAGCTCGCCGTGATACTGGTCATCACCAGCGTCGTAAGCGCGGGATACTATCTGTATGTCGTGATGGTGATGTTCATGAAGCCGCGTGCGAGTTCCGCCGTTCTTCCCGAGCGCACGGGTGGCTGGACCCGTGCGGTGATTTGGGGATCGGCCGCCGTCATCCTGATTTTCGGACTATTCCCCGACGCCATTGTTTCCTTGACCCAGCGCAGCACGCCGGCTGTGAGCAAGGAAGTCGCGCTGCGATCGCGCTAGCTCCCATGGCAATGTCGCGCGCGATCTTTCGCGAGTACGACATCCGCGGCGTCGCCGGAAAGGACCTCACCGAAGCAGTAGCCACGGCGGTCGCAGGCGCGTATGCCGCGTTCCTGATCGAGAAAGGCGTAAAGGGTGCGCTCGCAATCGGGCGCGACAACCGGCCGAGCGGGGAAGGATTGCATCGCGCGCTGGTGGCGGGGCTGCTCGCAAGCGGCGTCAACGTAGTGGACATCGGAATCGTTCCCACGCCCCTCGCATACTGGTCGCAGCACAATCTGGATGTGGTCGGCGGAATCCAGATCACCGGCTCCCACAATCCCCCCGAGTACAATGGATTCAAGCTTGGACTTGCCACCAGCTCCATTTACGGCGCCGACATACAGCACATCTATGAGCTCGCCGTCGCGGGAAGATTTCCACGCGGGAATGGTACGCTTCGCCACGAGCAGGTCATCGACCGCTACGTCGACGACATCACCGCGCACGTCGGGAAACTTTCTCGCGACCTGAAGGTCGTCCTCGATTGTGGTAACGGAGCAGGCTCCCTTGTTGCGCCGATGCTTTTTCCGAAGCTCGGCATCAAGCCTCGGTTTCTGTTTTGCGAAAGCGACGGCACGTTTCCGAATCACCACCCCGATCCCACTGTCCCCAAGAACGTCGAGGACCTCATTGCCGCGGTGAAAAAGGATCGCGCCGACATCGGCATTGCGTTCGATGGCGACGCGGACCGCATTGGGGTCATCGACAACACCGGCGAGATAATATGGGGAGACTACCTTCTGATCATCTACGCGCGCGACGTGCTGGCGCGCACGGGGAAGGGCCAGGCGATCGTTTTCGACGTGAAGGCATCCCAGGCGTTGCCGGAAGCCATCGAGAAGGCGGGCGGAACTCCCATTATGTGGAAGACGGGCCACTCGCTCATCGAGGAGAAAATGCACGAGACCCACGCGCCGGTTGCGGGCGAGATGTCCGGGCACATGTTCTTCGCCGAAGGATTTTATGGATTCGATGACGCGCTCTACGGCGCGGCGCGGCTGCTTCGCATCGTCGCCGATTCGGGAAAAAGCGTCAGGGATCTGTTGGCCGACGTTCCGCGCTTCGTTTCCACAGCGGAAATCCGGGTCGATTGTCCCGACGACAAGAAGTTCGGCATTGTCGAAGAAGCCACGAAATACTTCGCTGCCAAATACCAGGTCATTACCGTGGACGGAGCCCGAGTCCTCTTCGGCGACGGTTGGGGACTCATCAGGGCGTCCAACACTCAGCCCGTGCTCGTGATGCGGTTTGAGGCGCGAACGAAAGAGCAGTTGGAGAAGATTCAATCCGAGATGCAGGGTTGGCTCCGCTCCAAAGGCGTAAAGGTTTGATGTGATGCCTTCCACCCGCAGGCGTCTCCTCGTCGGGGTCGTCATCGCGGCTGTAGCACTCGTCGGCGGACGCGCGGCATCCGTCCTTTACGCTGACTACACCTGGTACGACGCGCTTGGAGCGAGCCCGCTTTGGCGCGAACGGACTGGCGATCTCGTGCTGATTTACGGAATCGGCTCCGTGATCGCGGTGCTCGTTGCCTTTCTGAATCTCTCCGCTTTGGGCAGAAGCATCGGTGTCCTTACATTGCCTCGCCGGCTGGCCAACGTGGAATTTGGCGAGGCCGTGCCGCGGAAATACATCGACCGGTTCGCCTTTCTCCTCTCGATCGCAATTGCTGCCGCGGTCACACCGGCGCTTCCGACCTGGACCTCGCTGGCGCCGGCGCGCCTCCGCGTGAGCTTTCGCGAGGGCGATCCATACTTCCAGCACGACCTCGCGTTTTACACGACCTGGCTTCCTTTTGAAAAAGCCGCTTACTCGTGGGCGATGCTATTGACTGTTGGTGTTTCGATCGTCGTGGTCGTCCTCTATTCACTCACGCCCGGCTTGCGGTGGGAGCGCGCCGGACTTCGCATGAGCGCACGCGTCAGACGGCACCTGAGCGTGCTCGCGGCGCTGCTACTGCTCATCACGATGTGGAGCTACCGCCTGCAATCGTACGATTTGCTTATGCGCGGCAGTGGCGAGCAAGGCGTTTTTTCCTACGTCGATCATCAGTGGCTGCTTCCTGGGCTGCTGCTGCTCTCGATCGCCACGGCGGCCGCCGCGATCACGGTACTCCTGAGCGGATGGACGGGACAGCTTCGCACAAGCTTTGTCGCCGTGACCGTCATCGTGGTCTTGTCGGTCACGGTCCAGGAAGTCGTGCCGCTGCTCGTGCGGCGCTTCACCTCGCGCGAGACGCAGATGGTGCGAGAGCGGCCGTACATCGCCACCCGCGGCGAATTTACGCGGCGCGCCTACGCTCTCAGCGCAGCATCGTACGAAGCCTTACGGAACTCCGCGGTGTCCGCCGCGCTTGACAGCATGGTCACGAGCGCCGCCAGTCAACAGCTGCTGCGTCAGGACTCGCTTGTCTATCCCGGCGCGCAGGGGCTGGTGGTCGTCTCCAATCCACAGCTCGATGTCGCCGGACAACGGCTTGGCGATGGCCTCTCGCGACTGGGATACGCGTGGGCGTACCAGTCGATCGATCTCCTATATGACTCGGTCCCGCGACGCGCCAGACTCGTGACCGTGCGCGACCTGCGGACGAGAATTCGCGCCCTCGCGCCGATCTTCGCGCAGGGAAGCATGGTCGAGCCGATGTTTCACGCCGACACGCTTTACTGGAAGTTGGAGCTGTACACTGCGTCGTCCAACTATCCTCTCAGCCAGCGCTTCGTTCTTGCCGGAGAGGAACGGAGCTACTTCAGGCACGCCGCAACCGCGCTCGCAAACGCGCGCACGGCACGAGTAACAATCGCCGCGGATCTGGCTCCCGATCCTATAGCCTTGGCGTGGATGGCAGCCTTCCCGAACTCGGCGGATTACCGTGCGCCGGGCATCGCCCGCGAGCTGACGGCGACACCGTGGTCACCAGTAGCGGCGGCGCCCTCATCCGTCGCCAACGACTCGACGTTCAGGGCCGCCGTTACTCGACTCTACAATCGCATGCGCGCCGCGCTCGCCGCCGCGGACCTCAAGGCATTCGGGATCGCATACGACTCACTCGGCGCTCTCATTTCACCCACGCATAGATGACCGAGACACGCACCGCCGTAATCGCTGTCGGCGGTAACGCCCTTTCTCCGCCCGGAGAGCATTCGAGCATCGCCGATCAGTTTCGCCACACGCGCGAAAGTCTGGGCCCGATCGTCGATTTCGCGCTTGATGGCTGGCGGGTAGTGGTGGTTCACGGCAACGGACCACAGGTCGGCGACGAGCTCGTCAGAAACGAGAAGGCGCGGAGCGAGGTCGCGCCGCTCCCGCTTGGTGTTCTCGTCGCGGGTACGGCTGGCTGGATCGGCTACATGTTGCAGCAGTCGCTCGAGAACGCGCTGCGTAAGGCAGGGAACTCGAGAGATGTTGTGACGGTCCTGACGCAGGTCGAGGTTGCCGCCGACGATCCGGCGCTCAAGGATCCGAAGAAATTCATCGGACACGGACTCTCGGCCGTGCGGGCGCGCGAGCTGGGGGCGCAGGGTCATGCCGTCAAGAAGGACGCAAAGGGACGCTTTCGACGGGTCGTCGGGAGTCCACGGCCGCTGGCAATCCACGAGCTTGCAACAATTCGAACGCTGCTCGAGCGCGACACGGTCGTGATCGCGTGTGGCGGAGGTGGTGTTCCCATCTACCGCGATGCGGCGCTGGGACTGGAGGGAGTCGACGCCGTCGTCGACAAGGATCTCGCTGCCGCAGTTCTTGCGAGAGAGCTTGGCGCCGAACTTTTCCTGATTCTCACCGACGTCGATGCCGTTTATACTGGGTGGGGCACGGAACAACAGCGCGCGATCAGCTCGATGAGCGTGAGTGAAGCCGATCGCCTCGCAGGCGAAGGAGCGTTCGGCGAGGGAAGCATGGCTCCGAAAGTTGCGGCTGCCGCGGATTACGTGCGTCGAACACAGGGTCGTGCCATTATTACAGAGCTGAGCAAGGGAAGAGCCGCGGTGCAGGGCATCGGCGGTACGGAAATCATTCCATAACAGCGCAAATCAATATCGATAATCCGCGTGCGCGCACGCGTTCGGAGCAAGAGTGAACATCCACGAGTATCAGGCAAAGGAAATTTTCCGGAAGTACGGCATACCGATCCCGCCGGGCGAGGTTGCCACGACGCCGGAGGAAGCGGAATCAATCGCTCGAAAGTTCGGCACCACCGTCGTCGTTAAGGCGCAGGTCCACGCCGGCGGTCGCGGAAAGGCTGGCGGTGTAAAGCTCGCCAAGACGCCTTCCGAGGCAAAGAGTATCGCCGCCCAGATCCTCAAGCTGACCATCAAGGGTCTCCCCGTACAGAAGGTTCTCGTCACGCCCGCCGCCGATATCGCGAGCGAGGCCTACGTCGGCATCATCGTCGATCGCGCCTCGAAGCGTCCGCTGTTCATTGCGAGCCCGGCCGGTGGAATTGACATCGAGGAAGTCGCGGCCAAGACGCCCGACAAGATCCTCCGCCACGCTGTCGATCCACGCTACGGCTTGCAGACGTTTGAAGCGATGCAGCTCGCGTTCTTCCTCTATTCCGACATGAAGCAGGTTCGCGCCGCCGCGAAGATTCTGCAGCAGCTCTATAAAGCCTTCTTCGAGAACGGCGGATCACTGGCCGAGATCAACCCATTGGTGACGACACCGGCCGGAGAGATCGTCGCGCTCGACGCGAAAATGGTGATCGACGACAATGAGCTCGATCGCCACCCGGAGATAGCCGCGCTCCGAGACGAGTCCGCTGAAGATCCGAGCGAGGTTCAGGCGAGAAAGGCGAACCTCACGTTCATCAAGCTGGAGGGCAACGTCGGTTGCGTTGTCAATGGAGCCGGCCTCGCGATGGCGACGATGGACCTGGTGAAATACTACGGCGGCGAGCCGGCGAACTTTCTCGACATTGGCGGCTCGTCGAATCCCGAGAAGGTCGTGGCCGCGCTTCGCATCATCACCAGTGACCCGAGCGTCAAGGCAATTCTCTTCAACATCTTCGGCGGCATCACGCGCACCGACGATGTAGCGAATGGAATCGTGACCGCGATCAAGCAAAATCCGCTCAAGGTGCCGCTGGTTATTCGACTTACGGGCACCAATGAAGAAATCGCGGTGAAGATACTGAAGGAAAACGGGCTCTCGGCGATGACTGATATGGACGAGGCGGTCAAGAAGGCAGTAGCTCTCGCCACCGGAGGGAAGGCGGCGTGAGCATCTTCATCGACAAGAGCACGCGCCTGATCGTTCAGGGGATCACCGGTCGGGATGGTTCCTTTCATACGAAGCAGATGATGGAGTACGGCACCCAGGTTGTCGGCGGTGTGACACCAGGGAAGGGAGGGCAGAAGTTCGAAGGCACGGTTCCGATTTTCAATACTGTCGCAGACGCCGTGAAGAAAACCGGCGCGAACGCAACGGTGATCTATGTCCCGCCGCCCTTCGCGGCGGACGCAATGATGGAAGCCGCGGATGCGGGCGTACGCTTCATCGTCTGCATCACCGAGGGCGTTCCCGTTCTCGACATGACGAGGGTCTATCCTTTCGTGAAGGAGAAAGGGTCGCGCCTGCTCGGACCCAATTGCCCCGGTCTGATCTCTCCGGGCCAATCCAAAGTCGGAATCATTCCAGGTCGAATTTGCATTGCTGGAAACGTCGGCCTGGTGAGTCGATCGGGAACGCTGACTTACGAAGTGGTCTACCAGATGACCCGCGCCAAAATCGGCCAGACTACGTGTGTCGGGATCGGGGGAGATCCGATCAACGGCACGAACTTCATCGATTGCCTCGACGCGTTCGAGAAGGATCCGGCGACGGAGGCTGTTGTCATGATTGGGGAGATCGGAGGAACCGACGAGCAGGAGGCGGCGCGGTTCGTCCGCGAGAAGATGAAGAAGCCCGTCGTTGGCTTCATCGCCGGTCAGACCGCGCCGCCAGGCCGCCGCATGGGACACGCCGGCGCCATCATCTCCGGCTCGGCAGGCACTGCCGCTGAAAAAATGCAGGCATTCGAGGAGAACGGCGTGGGCGTCGCCAAGCGTCCCATCGACGTCGTGGATTTACTCAAACGCGCTATGCGCTAGGACAGAGCTCATAAATGGCCGGCAACAGGACACTCGCCATCATCAAGCCCGACGCCTTCAATTCCGGTAAGGCTGGACCGATCATCGCTCATCTCGAGAAATCGGGCTTCAAGGTCATCGCTTCGCGCGTGATGCGGCTCACGGAAGCCCAGGCCTCGGCGTTTTACGAAGTCCATCGCGAGCGGCCTTTCTTCACGCCGCTGGTTCGCTTCATGACTTCGGACAAATGCATGCCGATTGTGCTCGAGCGCGCCGACGCTGTTGCGGCGCTTCGCCAGACAATCGGCGCTACAGATCCCGTCGAGGCAGAACCGGGGACCGTTCGGAAGCTCTACGCGGAGTCCAAGGAGCGGAACGCAATTCACGCCTCCGATTCGGACGAGAATGCCGAGCGCGAGGCGAAGTTCTTTTTCCCCGAGTCGGAGCTAGTCTAGCGCCCCTGACCCTCGATGGCGCCTCGCCCGCAGCCACCGGCCGACCCGCCGATCGCCCCCGGCCGGTAGTCATCCGTTAAGAAAACTCATACGCCGAAAAAAAAGCCCGAGAACGACACTGGAACGGAGCTGTTAAACCCGCTAGGTTAAAGGGCTTATGCTGTCCTTTGACATACGCTCGCTCGAAACCAAAGCCGTCCACGTCGACGGCTCGATTCAGTCAGACGATCCGATTTGGGAAGAGGGAGATGTTCGCCCGTCGCAGCCGGTCCGGGTAATCGGAAGATTGTCTTCGGCGGGTGAAGGAAGATTCTATTTTGCGGGTCGTATTGACGGTGGGATCACGCTTCCTTGCCGCCTGTGCCTGGAAGAAGTCAACGTCGCGGTCGACGAGGAGGTACACTTCATTCTCGCCGCGATCGGAGCTGACGAGGCGGACGATCCGGACGTGTTTCTCTACGATCCGAACGCGAGGTTGGTGGATCTCCGCGCGGCGGTGAGAGAGACGTGGTTGCTCACGGCGCCCGCATACGTCCAGTGCAAGGAAGACTGCAAAGGATTGTGCGCGACTTGTGGTACCAATTTGAACGAAAGCACCTGCAACTGCACACCAACCAGGACTGAATCGCGCTGGGGCCCGTTGCTCAAGCATCAGGGCGACGCACACTAGCTCGTCAAACCAACTTAAGGAACAGATACAATGGCCGTCCCAAAGCGACGCACCTCCAAACGAAAAAAGCGCGCGCGCAATACGCACAAGATCGCGCCGGCGATCGTCATCCAGAAGTGTCCCCGCTGCCAGAGCATGAGGCGCCCGCATCATGTCTGCGCGGAGTGCGGATACTACGATGGCGAACAGCGAGTAGAACCGAAGGAAGCCTAGTTTGGCGCGAATAGCGTTGGATGCTATGGGGGGAGATTTCGCTCCCAAAGCAACAATCGCCGGCGCCTTACTCGCCCTCCAGGAACTCGACAGCGCGCATACTGTTCAGCTCGTCGGGCAGACTTCTGTAATCGAGGCAGAGCTCGAGAGACTGCTTTCCGGCGAGTTCTCGCAGGCGGCGTCGTCT
>DASWGL010000074.1:0-2284 GCA_036393735.1 Gemmatimonadaceae bacterium
GGCATGGAGCTCACCGAGAGCTGCGCGATGTGGCCGGCGTCGTCCGTCAGCGGCCTGTACTTTGCGCATCCCGATTCAAAGTATTTCGCGGTCGGAAAGCTCGGCCGCGATCAACTCGTTGACTACCACGTGCGCAAAGACATGCCTCTCGCCGAGGCGGAGCGGTGGCTAGGGCCAAACCTGGGGTACGAACCAGGGAACGTGCCGGTCGCGAAGGTGTAGGAGAGCGGGCGTCTCGCTCGCAAGTGATCGGCCGCCCGATCACCTCGAGCACGTGCGGCGTCACGCCCATCGTTCAGAGGCACAATCTTGTGGTCGCCGGGCGGGACGCCCGCTCTCCTATGGCGCCGCCGGTCGCTCGTTCGCCTGCAGCAGGAACGTGCGCTGGAACGGTCCCAACTCCGAATCGAACGTCACCACACCACGCAACGTCACGGGTCCGTTGGCGCCGAGGATCGTGGGCTGGGTGACGATGACGGGAACGAAGAAATCGACGGCCACCGACTTCTCCGGAGCGATCGCGAGATTGAACGGCCGCGAAGTCGACGGCACGTCGTAAGCGCCGAGACCCACCGACTGCACGTTGACGCGACGCAGTGTGATCGGGACCGCCGCACGATTACCGACGTGCAATCGGTACTGCACGGGAAATCCGCCGGTGACGTTGCGGGCCACTTCCGGCATCTGGCTCAGTTGAACGAGCGCAAAGTCGGGATCAGCGATCTTCTCAGTGTTCTTGTCCGTCGCACATGCGACGGCCGCGATGAAAACCAGGGAAGCGAAACGGCGCATGCTCACCTCAAATGCAAAGGGGAGCGTTGCCGCTCCCCTTTGATCGTACTCTGATTCTGTCAGGAGATCCTTCCCCCTCACTTGACGTACTTCAACATCTCTTTCGCTGTCGCGGCCTCTTTGCCGTTCGGCTCGAGCTGCAGGTACTTCTCGAGATTCGCTTTCGCTTCGGCATTCTTACCGGCGCGAACGTAGATCATCCCGAGCTCGTAATACGCGGCGGCAAATTTCTCGTCAGCGGCGACAGCCTGCTTGAGCAGTGGCTCGGCGCCGGCGTCTTTGCCGCTGTTGATCAAGTCCGCAGCCTGGTTGTACAGCTCGCTCGGATTCGCGGGGAGCTTCTTCTTGAACTCCGCGGCCTTCGTCTTGTCTCCGCTCGCCGTGTACGCCTCGGCAAGGACCGCATTCATATCGGCATCATCCGCATCGACTGCGATGGCTTTCTGTGCGTTGGCGATCGCCTTCGCGTAGTTCTTATTTCGCAGGTAAAGGCGGGCGAGCGCGTGATACCCGATCGTGAGATCCGGCTTGGTGGCGACCGCGGTCTCGATCTTCGCGATCGCTTCGTCGACCTTGCCCTGATTTGCGAGATCGGCCCCCTCGTTGAAAGCGAGAATGGCCGGATCGGCCTTCGGAGCGGCTGCACTTTTGGCGGCCGCGGCCGTAGTCGAAACAAGAACGGCATCGTAAGTGTTCGGCTCGCTTCCGATCTTCAGCTTCATCACGTTTTCGACGGATTGATACCCCGGCGCCGAGTACGTGAACTTGTACTTCAGCGTTCCGTCGAGAAGGAACACGGCGTAGGAGCCGTCCTTCTTCGATTTGGTGTCGAGCTTGATGTTCTTTCCCTCGACAGCTGTGGCCGTCACGGTGGCGTCCGCGATGGGCGCCTTGGTCACCCCGTCGATGATCTTGCCGGTGAGCCGGGCTTCGGCTCCCGCGAATGCGTTCGAGGCGAGCGCAACGAGCGCCAGCAAACAAAGCGCGAGTGATCTCCGCATGCTTCGATCTCCTATGGTTTGGTGAAGTCTGACGATATAAACGGACGGCGATGCTTTTGTCATTCCGAGCGTAGCGAGGAACCTTGGGGGAAGGGCGGCGCGGGAATTTTCCTTCATCGAGTCCCCCGTTCCCCCAGGTTCCTCGCTCACGCTCGGAATGACAAAAGAGCTGTCAGATCGCTCCGTTGTCACCAAACGTCAGGTACGTCTGGTCCTTCAGCCCGCGCTCGTAGTCCTGCAGCAGGCGCATGCCCTCATTGGGTTTCAGGCGATCCGCCTTGATCGCCGCATCGATCTGCGTCTTCATCCGTTTCTCGAGATCACGGCCGTCGTACTGCGTCATCGCCAGGACCTCTCCGATCGACTGACCGGGGATTTCCTCCTCGATGTAGAAGCCGCTCTCTTCGTCTTCGTCGAGGAACACGTGGACCTCGTTGACGCGCCCGAAGAGGTTGTGGATGTCGCCCATGATGTCCTGATACGCGCCCGTG
>DASWGL010000075.1:0-2515 GCA_036393735.1 Gemmatimonadaceae bacterium
TCGGATGGGCTCCGGAATTCCGCGGTCGACGTAGTAGACGAGCGGTTTCCTGATTGGACTGTTTGGATCCGCCGGATTCACTCGCTCCAGCCGGTGACGCGCGATCCAGCGCTGCTCAAGCGGCTGCTGAATGGGCTGTGCGTAGTCCTTGAACACGATGCCGAAGTACCCGACGCGCGGGTCGAGCACGCGCGGCCTGTAGCCAGCATCTGGAAGCAGCAGCAGCGAGATGTGCTGCCTGAGCGTGAACGATTTTCCGTCGGGGACAATCGACGAAATGATCTGCCCGGCGCGCCCCTGGGCGGCAAATGTGAGCGCGACATCGACTTCGGTATTCTCCGGGAAAGCCTTCGTGTAAGGTTTGTAGATGCTCGACCTGTCGCGAGCGACGGAGTACGATCCCTCGTTGCTCGACGTGATGGTCCCAGTCACGTCGTTCCAGTCGCGCATGAAGAACTCGGTGGCATCGACGACCAGACGTTGACCATCCTGGGCAATGATCGGGAGCGCTGCGGCAGCGCTCGGGGGAAATGCCTCGAGAACCGTTCGTGCGTGGGCCGGATTGTCGAGCGCCGACGTTCGGTAATTCCAGTTCTCGAACACGACCAGGACGTGGTCTCCATTCTTCTCGAAGCGTGCGATGTAGGAATCGCCGCTCGCTCCGCGGTCGAGGCCGATCGGATTCGATCCCAGGCCGGTGGCCAGACTGACGAACATGAGTGCACGAGTTGAGTCGCGCGGAATCTCGAGGTAGATCTTGCCTTGTTTGGCGTCGAGGTAAAGCGGGATAAAACCGTCGCGTTTCTCCATTCCAGCCGTCTTCGCCTGAAGCTGTGATCCGGTCGCAATCTCAGGAGCCGGCGGGGTCGCTGTTTGGTGCTGCGAGGTCGACGCGCAGGCAACGGTGGCGATGAGGGTCGCAACGAGGGGGATTGTGTTTCTGCTTGGCATGCTGCAGGAGGATGGGGAGAGCGAAAATCCCACGGGACGGCTCGGTGCGCAAGGCTGGCCCCCGCTACTGAAAACTGCAGTTCAATCCGCCCGCATTGCTCCCGATGCTGAGGCTGCGCTGCTTTCGATTGAAGAAGTACGAGGACTGGCGAGCGGGATCGTCACCGTGAACACCGATCCGACGCCAACATCACTTCGGACCTGTACGTCGCCCCCCATCCCTCGCGCCAGTCCGCGGCTGATTGCCAGACCGAGCCCGGTGCCCTCGGTAGTCCGCGTCAGGCCCTGATCGAGCTGTACGAACGGCTGGAACACGGCCTCTTGCTTGTCGTGCGGGATGCCAGGGCCGTTGTCCTCGACGTGGATCGAAACCGATTTCTCCAACACCGTGCACGAAAGCCTGATACGTCCACCCTCGGGCGTGAACTTCACGGCGTTGGAGAGAAGGTTGATCATGATCTGGCGAAGCTTGTCCGCGTCGGTGCGCGCGTACACGTTGACGGGGGGCGAAGTGCACCGGTAAGCGATGGACTTCGCGCGCGCGAGCGAGCTGACCACGGCGTCGAGGTCGCCGATCAAGGCGCGAAGCGGGACATCGATGATATCGAACTTGATCTCGGTGGCTTCCAGACGGGTGAAGTTCAGAATGTCGTTGATGATGCCCAGCAGATGGTGTTGGCTCCGCTTGATGCGCGCGAGGTCGGATTTCTGGGCGTCGGTCAGCGGTCCGCGCAACTCCATTTCCAGCAGGTCCACGTAACCGCCGATCGAGTTGAGCGGAGTCCGCAGCTCGTGACTCATGACAGTCAGGAATTCGGCCTTCGAGCGGTTGGCGGCGTCAGCTGCGGCCCAGGCCTTTCTCGCTTCGCTGATTACGGCGCGCAGCTCTTCGTTGGTGAGGGCCAGCTCGTGTGCGAGCTCGCGCGCTTCGTTGGTCTGGAGCTCGAGCTGACGGGCCTGGGTCTGAAGGAGATGATTGCTCTCTTCCAGCGCGGCCATGCGTGCAGCCGCGATCTCGCGCTGGCGTGACATCCTCACAGCGCGAATCACCGCGTTGACCTTTGCGAAGGTAAATGGCATTTTCGCACCCGTTACTCGGGTTACTCGCCAGACGATTCTTTGTGGCCCTTGGGTACCTAAGCCGCCTATATCGCCGGCTGGAGGCCTTTTAATCGCACTCAACGAAGATTTGTGATATCTCCCGGATGAGTGCCGGCCCATTATCTTGAAGGCCACAGACCCGGTAGCTCAGTTGGTAGAGCAACGGACTTTTAATCCGTAGGTCGTGGGTTCGAAACCCACCCGGGTCATTGAGTTAGGCCCCTCCATTGGAACGCTCTTAACAAGATCGCGGGCGACATTCGCTTGAGACTCGGTAGGAGCAACACATGCGAACGTGCGGCCGGTTTGGCGAGCGTCTCAAGACGCTTGGCTTCTGCGGCTTCTGTTCTACTGCTTCTCTACTACTTCGAGAACACCGACGGCGGCCACGGGTCGGGCGTGACCAACGAGCAGAAGGCGAAGCGTCTGGCCCTCACTTACGCGTATCTCTGGCACCAGCTTC
>DASWGL010000076.1:0-7638 GCA_036393735.1 Gemmatimonadaceae bacterium
GACGAACAGCTCGAGCTTCGATCTCGAGAACCGAATCTGGCCGCGACCCAGCGATCCGAACTTCGAGCTCAGTCTTGGCTCGCCCGGTGCGCACACCATCCGCGATCAGTTCCTCATCTTTCCATCGGCCAAGCCCTTCGCGTCGAATGGTCTTGCCGTCGGTGGCAATCCGACCAACGACACGATCTATACGACGCCGCCCGAGTACGTGCGGTCTTCGCAGCGGCCGCTGGCGATCTATCACATCCGGATGCAGGCGCAGGCGGAGGGAAGCGGAGAGGGCGGAGCGCTGATGCTCGGGACGGTTCAGGTGCGTCCGAATTCTGAGCGCCTGCTCGTCGACGGGATTCCGCTGACGCGAGGTACCGACTACTCCGTGGACTACGACCTCGGCCGCGTCTCGTTCAATCGACCCGATACGCTTTTTCCCCGGCTGCGCCAGGTCACGGTTCAGTACGAGGAGAACCCCGTTTTCGAGGAGACTCCCACCTCGATCCTCGGTGCCACCGCGGAGATTCCGCTGGCGAACGGGCAAATAAACTTTACCGCGATCTCCCAGAGTCAGCACACCAACTTCACACGACCGCCGCTGGGGTTCGAGCCTGCCGCCTCGCTCGTTGCTGGTGTGAGCGCGCTCTTCAACTTCGACGCAGAGCCATTGACTGAGCTCGTATCCAGGATGCCGTTCGGACAAACGACGGCTCCTTCCCACGTCGCCTTCTCCGCCGAGCTGGCCGCGAGCCGCCCGCAGACGAATGCGTCGCAGCAGGCTTATCTGGAATCATTCGAAGGCGAAGGCGGTCTGCAGATCCCGCTCACAGATCCGCAGTGGTATTTCAGCAGCCAGCCGGCGCTTGGAACAAGTATCCCGGCGCGCTTCGGCGCCACGGTGTTCGACCTCTCGCGTGCCACGACGATGGCGTGGCAGAGCAATGGGCTGGACGCGGATGGCAACCGGGTCAGCTATCGCATCGATCAGATTGACCCGGCGGTTTCTCAGAGCGGAACCGGTATCTCCGGCCCGGAGCCACTGCTCTGGCTTACGCTCTATCCACTTTCCATTGGCGGGCAGCTGAAGGCGAACACCTTTCGCTGGACGGTGCCGAACGTCCCCGCGGGACGCAGGTGGCGCTCCGTCCGCACGGTCCTCAACCCCAGCGGCGTCGACATTTCGCGCGCGGAGAATCTCGAGTTCTGGGCCCAGATCCCGATTGGCGGCACGCAGTCGAAGAATCCGACGATCGTTTTCGATTTTGGAGACATCTCAGAGAATTCCGTCTCCTTCGGTCCCGACACGCTCATCGTTCGTCAGGGTGCGCTAGCCGGCGCGCTCGACACGACGTATCACGGTAAGCGGATTGAGGGCCTCGATACTCTCAATAGCGAACGCGATCCCTTTTCTCGCGCCTTCAACGTGGCGAGCAACGACAACGGACTGCCGGGTGATGTCGTCGACTCGTTGACCGTCGAGTACGACACGATACCGGGCCAGCCGCCGACGTTCGCGACCCTGCGTTTCGCCCCCACGTGTCGGGGCGGTTACGGGCAACGCCAGATTCTCGGCGACTCGCAGACGAATTGCACGATCCACAACAATCGCCTCGACGAAGAAGACATCGACGCCGACAACGTTCTCAACCTTACCACGGCGGAGCGCGATCAGGAGCAGTGGCAGCGCTACGTCGTCAACCTCGCCGACCCTTCGAAGCGCACGCGATCCGGAGTATGCAGCCAGCCGCCACAGCTCGCCGGCCAACCGAGAGTTGCGCACGACAATGTGTGCTGGGTCTTCTTTCGCGTGCCATTCCGCACGCCGGACGACTCTCTCGGGCATCCTTTGCTGCGGCGAGCGCGGGCGCTTCGCATCACAGTGATCTCCGGTGATGGACTCGCCGATGAGGAGTTCAGTACAGTTCCGTTGGCTCGACTGCGGCTCACCGGCGCCCCCTGGCTCAAGGTGAGCGACAGAACGCTGCACGGCATCGCCGGTGCTCTGACGTCAACGGGCACGGTTCAATCCGGAGTCGTCGGCACGCAGGACAAGAAGGTGCGAAACGGCATCGACTACGAATCGCCGCCCGGTGTTAGCGACGCGCCGACGAGCAAGACCGTCGCCTTCCAGCCCGGCCGCGTCCAGATCAACGAGCGGTCGCTGCGGCTCATCGCCACGGATCTCGCCACGTTCGACCGCGCGGAGTCGTATTTCCGGTTCCCCGAAGGCGAAAAGAACTTCATGAGCTACAAGGAGCTGCGCGTCTGGGCGCGGGGCGTGAGCAGCGGCTGGGGTCCGGACGGAGAGCTTCAGTTCTACATCAAGATCGCGCGCGACGACAACAACTTTTACATGTATCGAACGCCGATCAACTCCGGAGCGTCGAAGGTCGCGTGGCTGCCCGAGATAAATGTGAGCTTCGCGAGACTGTTCGCGCTGAGGGCGCAGATTCAGAACGCGTATCTCCAGGGAAAGCAGCGCAACACGTGCACCGGCCTCGACTCCGTGTTGATTGCGAACACGCCGCTTCCACCGGGAGCAAGCGCCGGCTCGCTCTACGCCGCCTGCGACGACGGCTACATCGTATACACGCTCGATCCGGGCGTGAGTCCTCCCAATCTCGCGGCCGTTCAGGAGCTGGCCGTCGGAATGCTTCGACTTCCCGTTGCGACTGGCACGAATCCGGTTCTTCCCGGTGACTCGCTCGAAGTGTGGGTCGATGACATCAGGCTGGCGGGCGTCGTCAACCAGGCTGGTTTCGCCGGCCAGGCCGGACTGACGATCGTCGCCAGCGACTTCGCCGACATCCGCATCAACGCCAGCAGACGCGATCCGAATTTCAGGCAGCTCGCCGAACAGCCGACTTTTCTCACCGACAACAATTGGGACTTGAGCTCCGCGTTCCACCTCGAGAAGCTGCTTCCCGCGTCGCTCGGGCTGTCGATTCCTTTCACCTTCAACTACACTTCCGCGTCCATCGACCCGTTGTTCGTCTCGCAGTCCGACATCGAGGCTGACGCGATTGAAGGACTGCGCTTGCCCCGCTCGGCAGCGACATCGATCACCCTGAGCTTGCGGCGCACGAAGCAATCGACCGGCTCGATGTGGTCGCCGCTTCTCAACAACCTAACGCTCAATTCATCGTATACGACCGGCGTGTCGCGGAGCGAGTACGAGGACGGCAAGGCCAAGAATTTCGTCGTGGGACTCGACTTCAACCTGTTGCGCGCTCTGGCCCCCGACCTCGCGCGATGGTCGCCGACAGAGCTTCATCTCACCACTGCCTATACCAATGGACACGACGATCGCGTTTCCTTTCTAAAGCCCGCGTTCGCGCTCGACGACACGGCGCGCCCGGTCAAAGGCAGAAACCGAACCTGGAGCAATGGCAGCAGTCTCGTGTTCCGTCCCTTCAAGGCGGCCTCGGTTCGCTGGGACATCACGTCGGTGCGTGACCTGCGCGGGTACGGCACGGACTCTCCTCTTGGACTCATCTCCGCCAGCGATCGTGATCGAGTGCTTGGCTACGACACGGGACTGGAGCGTGAGAGAGCAATGCAGGCCGGAATAAACATCTCACCTCCCATCACCGCCTGGTTTCGGCCGAGGCTGGACTTTGGTACCTCATACAACATGTTGCGGGACCCGAACACCCTCAGCTTTGCACACGAGGGAGACAGCACGAGTGCGCTGCGCATCCCCAGACGGCTCGGCAACTCGCAGACGACGACGGCCGGCCTGACACTGGATCTGCCCCGCGCGATCAAGTTGCACACCGACAGCGACAGTTTTCTTCGCGGGTTCCTCGGCGGTCTCCAGCCGGTGGACATCAACTTCAATCGCAGCGTCCTCTCCGTTTATGATGGGAGCGGTGTGCCAGCGCCTCTCGCATATCAGTTTGGGATTGGTGGCATCAACACTTTCCGGCAGCTCAGTGGCCAGCTGGCGACGAGCGTCGGCCTCGTGACTCAGTTCTCCGTCAACCATTCGCTGAACCTTCCGTTCGGCGCGAGCCTGGCCACCCGATACCAGCGCATCAACACCAGAAACTGGACCCAGAGACTCCAGCAGGGACAGGACATAGTTGATGGAACGCAGATCGCGTTTCCGGATGTCTCGTTGCGCTGGGCCGGACAGCCGATTGCGCTCAAGTCCGTTATATCGAGCGTGGGAGCAACAGCGCGCGTCCTCGAGACGCGACAGTTCAATGGCACTCAGCCGTTGCTCGGCGAGGTGATCGACGACAGGGGAGAGCTCCGCGTTCGAACCTTTCCCCTGAGCGGCTCGATTGTCTTCGCGGGGGCCCGGCCCCTCGCCAGCACTGTGGGGTATTCATTCTCCAAGCGGTTGGATTCGAAGCCGGGTTTGAGCAGCAACGGGGACAACGCTGACTTCAGCATCGATGTCTCGAAGCCGTGGGGGCTTCCCGCGGACTGGAATGCGCGGAGCGATTTGCGGACGCGCGTCAGCTATCAGAAGAGTCAGGGACAGAATTTCGTCGTCAATCCGCTGGCGATCACGGGGGAGAGCCGGCTGTCCGACAACGGACGGCGCGCCTTCAGCATGAGCGCCGATACGGATGTCGCTGAAAACATTTCGTCGAGCTTCGTCATCTCGCGCGTCGAGAGCTTCGACCGTAACCTTAATCGAAATTTTACGCAGACGGTGCTTAGCGCGGTGATGCACCTGCAGTTTTACGCTGGGGAATTCAAGTGAGATCAATGCTCGTAATTCTGCTGTTGTGCCTGGTCGCCGGTTGCAAGGGAGATGCGAATGGGGGAAGCGGGGCGCAAAGGAGCGCGGGCGCGACCGCGACCGGGTTCAACGGAAGCGCTGCCTACAACTACGCGAAGGCGCAAGTCGATTTCGGCCCGCGGGTGCCGGGATCCCCGGCCGCGAAGCAGGCCGGCGACTGGATCATCCGGCAGATGCGCGCGCGGGCCGATACGGTGATTGTCCAGGCCTTCACTTACACTACCGCTGACCGGAAGAAGCTGCCGCTGCGCAACATCCTGGCGCGATTCCGTCCCGAGCTTTCCGAGCGGGTTCTGTACATCACCCACTGGGACTCGCGCCCGATCTCGGAGTCGGCCGCGACCGAAGCTGAGAAGAAGATGCCTGTTCCAGGCGCCAACGACGGCGCGTCCGGCGTCGGAATGTTCGTCGCGCTCGGAGACGTCCTCAAGAAAGCCAAACCGAACGTCGGGGTCGATCTCCTCTTCACCGATGGCGAGGACTACGGGCAGTTTGGTCCGCCCGAGGTCGATGTTCTCATCGGCGCGAAGTACTTCGCCACACACCTGCCATCGCCAAACTACAAGCCGCTCTACGGCGTTCTCTGGGACATGATCGGCGACAAGGATCTTCGCATCCCTTACGAGATGTACTCCTTTCAGCAAGCACCGGAAGTCGTGTCGCGCGTGTGGCAGACCGCGGCGGATCTGGGCCATGGCGACGTGTTCGTGCAGGAAAGCGGCGGACAGATCGTCGACGACCACATCCCGCTACTGAATGCCGGGCTGCGTGTGATCGATGTCATCGATCTCACGTATCCCCCGCATCACACACCGCACGACACGATGGACAAGATTTCCGCCAAGTCACTTGCGACTGTGGGAGATGTCGCAACCGCGCTGGTGACGCGCAAATAGAGCATGAAAGGGAAGCTCACGGTCCTCATGATCACGGCGTTCGTGGACATGCTTGGGCTGGCGATGGTCATCCCGCTCCTTCCATTCTACGCAACCAAGCTCGGAGCCTCCGCGACGATCGTCGGGGTCCTGATTGCGGCCTTCTCCATCGCCCAGCTCGCGAGCGCGCCCCTCTGGGGCCGATTCTCGGATCGCTATGGACGACGGCCCGCCTTGCTCGCGGGCCTGCTGATTTCTGCGGTCGCGTACGTAATCTTTGCTTACGCGATCACGCTGTGGCTCCTTCTGCTGTGCCGAATCGTGCAGGGTCTTGGTGGCGGCACCATCGGCGTCGTCCAGGCATATGTCGCGGACGCCAGTGATCCAAAGGACCGCGCCAAGAGCCTTGGATGGCTCTCCGCTGCGACCAGCCTGGGAGCTGTCGTTGGTCCCGCCATCGGCTCCGCCCTGATACACTGGGGGCGCCACGCCCCCGGCATCGCGTCCGCGATCTTCTGCATCCTCGTCAGCATCTTCGCCGGTGTTTATCTGCGCGAATCGCGCGAGGAAATCGCGGCTACGAGCGAACACGCCGTCGTTCATCAGACGAGTGCGGACGCCGTATGGAGCGTGATCGCGCGACCCAGAGAGCCCGCGCAGCGATTGATCTGGATCTACGCCATCGCGATTGGCGCTTTCTACGGCACGGCCCCGACTCTTCCTCTGCTGCTCGCCGATCGGCTCCCCATCACCGAAGGCAATGTCGGCTACTTCGTCATGTACCTTGGCGGAATGGGGGTCTTCGTCCGCGCCGGAATCCTTGGCCGCATGATCGAATGGCTGGGGGAAGTGCGACTTACGCGGCTCGGATTGGTGCTGCTGGCGCTCGGCCTCGCGCTTATCGCAGCGGTGCACTCTTATCTCACACTTCTCATTGCCCTTACCCTCATGCCCCTTGGCACGGCGTTCGTCTTCCCGTGCGTGACCGCGATGCTATCCAGAGTCGTTCCGACCAGGCACCGGGGCTTGTATATGGGGGTCCAGCACACCTTTGGCGGCGTCTCGAGGGTCATCTTTCCGCTAGCGGCAGGTGTGGCCATGGATCACCTGGGCCTGGGCTTTCCGTTCGTGATCGCCGGAGTTCTGGTTCTCGCTACGCTGCTCCTTACGACGTCGATGGAAGAGTACGCTCCGAGTCGCGCGGCTTCGGTAACGAAGTCCGCCTGATCGTGGCTAGGGTCGGTCATGCCGACCCCTGCCGAGCGCAAGGCGCTCCTCTTTTTCTCGGTGGTTCTGGTCCTTGGGGTGTCAAATCGCGCCTACCGGACCCTCAGCAGCGGTTCTCGAACCGATTCCAAGGCCCGCTCTGCCCTCGAGGCCCAGATAAAAGCGGCGGATTCCGCCCGCCGCTCTGGCCTCAGAAAGCCAAAGCGAGAACGGAAGCAAAAGGCGCCTCCAAAGCCAGCCGGCCCGGTGGACCTGGACGTTGCCAGCGAGAAGGAAATCGAGGCGCTCAGACACATCGGACCCGCCCTCGCCAGGCGTATCGTCGCTGATCGCGATTCCCTCGGCCCGTTCGGCTCTATGGAAGGATTCAGCCGGGTAAAAGGCATCGGCCCATCTATGGTAGCAAAGCTCGACTCAACGGTAACCTTCTCGTTGGTTCCGCGTCCTACAAACAGAGTCATATCCAGGCCATCCGAAGTGCCAAAAGCACGCAGGAAGCCTCACCGGAGGGACATGCGTCCTTGACAGCTCCTGCCGCTAAGACGCCGAGGATCGGCGATCTGCTTTTGAGAGAGGGGCTGGTCACCCAAGACCAGCTCAACAAAGCTCTTACAGAGCAGAGACACAACGGCACCCGCGTCGGCTACAACCTGGTCAAGCTCGGTTTCGTTAAGGAAACCGACCTCACCAGGATGCTCGCGCGTCAGCACAAGATGCCCGCCGTCGACCTGACGAAGTTCCAGGTCGATCCGCGCATCGCCAAGCTCATTCCCGGTGAGCTTGCGCTGA
>DASWGL010000077.1:0-2675 GCA_036393735.1 Gemmatimonadaceae bacterium
GTTCCCATTCGCTGGCGGAGTTCGCTCTGGATGCGGGATGGTACGTCTCGTTCAGCGGGATCGTCACCTTCAACAAGTGGGCAGACGACGACCTGGTGCGTCTGGTACCACGGGATCGTCTGCTCGTAGAGTCGGATTCTCCGTATCTCGCACCGGTTCCCTTCAGGGGGAAGCGGAACGAGCCGGCCTGGGTCGCTCACACACTCTCGAAGGTTGCACTGACTCGGGGCGACGAACCTCTCGATCTTGGACAGACCACCGCGGCGAACACCGAACGTCTTTTCGGTCTGGCCATCGACGCTCCCTAGTGTGTAACATTCGCGCTCCACTCTGACTCTGCCGTTTCAAGGCACCCGACGGAGAATTGAATGCCACTCAAGAAGATCAGCACCGACAAAGCGCCCTCTGCGATCGGTCCCTATTCACAGGGAATAGTCGTCAATGGTTTTCTGTTCACGGCGGGACAGATTCCGCTCGATCCCGCGGCCGGCAAGATCGTCGAGGGCGGAATCGTCGAGCAGACCGAACAGGTCATGCGGAATCTTCAGGAGGTTCTTGGCGCGGCCGGAGCATCGTGGGGCGATGTCGTAAAGACGACGGTATACCTCCAGGATCTCGCGCACTTTCCCACCGTGAACGAGGTCTACGGCAAGTCACTCGGCGATGCACGTCCCGCCCGGTCTACGGTCCAGGTTTCAGCGCTCCCCCGCGGCGCCCTTGTCGAGATCGACGCCATAGCCGCGGTCGGCTCGAAGTAACCGCCATGATGCACGAATGAGTACCTCTAAAACGCGCGAGGAGATTTTCAGGCTCACTGAATTCGCGCGTTGCGCCGGTTGAGCGTCAAAAATGGGTCCGGGTGACCTATCCCGCGCGCTGGCCGCGCTCCCTGTGATTTCAGATCCACGGCTGCTCGTCGGTAGAGAGACGTTCGACGACGCCGGGGTCTACCGCCTGTCCGATGATCTCGCACTCGTGCAAACGGTGGATTTTTTCGCGCCCATCGTGGATGACCCGTTCGACTTCGGACAGATCGCGGCCGCGAACGCGCTTTCGGATGTGTACGCTATGGGTGGCCAGCCGCTCACCGCGCTGAACATTGTCGCATTTCCCACAAATGACTTGCCCCTCGACGTCCTGACCGGAATTCTGGCGGGAGGCCAGGACAAGGTTCACGAGGCCGGAGCGCTCATCGTTGGGGGACACACCGTGGTGGATACCGAGCTCAAATACGGCCTGGCGGTGACGGGGCGCGCGCACCCCGATTTTCTCCTCACGAACGCGGGAGCGCGTCCGGGCGACCAGCTCGTTCTCACCAAGCCGATCGGCAACGGGATTCTAGCCACCGCGGGAAAACGAGGCCAGCTACCGCCGGATGCGCAGCGCGCGATGCTCGAGGCGATGAAAATGCTCAACGGCGTGGCGAGTCGTGCCGCGCTCGCCGTCGGATCGCGCTGCGCCACTGACGTGACGGGCTTCGGGCTGCTGGGGCACATGTCGCACATCGCACGCGCGAGCAACGTCACGCTGCGCGTCGACCTCGACGCCATTCCTGTTCTCCCCGGAGTACGTGAGGCTGTGCGAGCCCGATTCGTCACCGATGGCGCGAAGCGGAACGCGGAGTACCTTCGCGATCTCGTGCGCTGGGAGAAGGGAACCGAGGAGGACCGCGCGATTCTCCACGATCCTCAGACATCGGGCGGACTTGTGGTATGCGTCAGTCGCGGTCGGGTCGCTAACTATCTTTCACGCGTCGAGGGATCGACAGTCGTGGGCGAGGTCATCGAACGGGGAGAAGTTGCGATCGAAGTTCATTGAGACGCGTGGGGGTGGATGGGGCCTGGTGGCTTCCGTGATCTTCAAAATCACTGTGACCCTACTTCGTAGGGTCGGGTGGGTTCGATTCCCACACTCTCCCGCCACACTCCCCGCGGCGTTCTTCCTCTGTCTCGCTCTGTTCCTTCCCCGCGTGTCCGTTGCGCAGCAACGGGATAGCGCGCGGGCGGGAGTCACCGCCCCAAAAAAAACGGCAGCGCCACAGCCCGCCGCAACGGATACGCCGAAGCCACCGATGACGCCGCGTCGCGCCTTCCTCAGTTCGCTCTTCATTCCCGGATATGCGCAAACGGTCTTCGGTCGCGACCACGCCGCGATGCTGTTCGCCGTGATCGAAATCGGCTCGATCGGAATGGCCCGCAAGTCTGCGCTGGATCTCGCCGAGGCGAAGGCGCTCGCGAAGGACAGCATCGTTGCCACTTATCAGACGGATCCGAACACCGGCCTCGCGATAATCGATCCGAAAACCGGACTGCCAATTCCCGACACCTACATCGCCAGTCGCTTCACTCCTGATCGAATCAAGGCGCGGCGGACGCACTACGAGGACTGGATCGCGGCGATCGTATTCAACCATCTCTTCTCGGGGGCCGACGCATACGTGGCCGCCAACCTCTGGGACTTCAATGCGAATATCGGCGTTGTAGCCGCTCCGCGTTCCGCGGGCGTCTACGCATCGCTAAGGCTGAGATGACCAACTCTGCGCCCATTGGGGTTTTTGATTCGGGAATGGGTGGCCTTACGGTCGTCCGCGAGATGATGAGCCAACTGCCGAACGAAAGCATCATCTACTTCGGCGATACCGCCCGCGTCCCATACGGTCCCAAGAGTCCGGATAC
>DASWGL010000078.1:0-7311 GCA_036393735.1 Gemmatimonadaceae bacterium
GTCGGGGCGCCCGGATTTGAACCGGGGACCTCCTGCTCCCAAAGCAGGCGCGATACCGGGCTACGCTACGCCCCGAAGTGAGCGCAAGTTACTATATCCGGCCTTCGGCGCGCAACGCGCTCAACAACGCGCGAAACGCACGACTGCGATGACTTCCCGCTGCCGTGTTTTTGATAGACGATTCGGCAAGCGTACCCCCCAATTCTGGCGCTTCGAAATAGGGATCGTACCCGAACCCGCCCTCGCCCCGCGGACTCTCAAGTACTCGGCCTTCGATTTCTCCTCGACGCATCTCCTCGCCCGCTTCGTCCTTGAATGCGGCGACAGAGATGTAGTGCGCGGCATCGGTAAACTCCTCTCCCTGTGCCGCCCTTGCGCTACGCATGCGAGCCGTGAGCTTCATATTGTTCGCCGCGTCGAGCGCTTCGGGATCAAGATCTTCGCGCCCTGACCAGCGCTTGCTGTACACACCCGGCTCGCCGCCGAGCGCATCGACGCACATTCCGGAGTCGTCGCCGAAAGTGGGGATTCCGCCCGACAGCTGGAAGAAGTAGCGCGCCTTGGCGAGCGCATTTTCCTCGAATGTCTCGAACTGTTCGAGGGCGTCTTCGGCCGCGCTCGCCGGAATTCCGAGCGTCGAAAGGTCCACTACATCGAGCCCGAAATCCGAAAAGATCTCCCGCAGCTCGCGCAGCTTTCCCTCACTGCGGGTCGCCAGAAGGAAACGCCCGCCACTCACTCCGATAGCGCTTTCATCTGAGCGGCGTCGAGGGAATGGATTCCCGAAATCGCCAGCTCGAGAAGTTGATCGAGCTGCGCGCGATCGAACGTGCCATGCTCACCCGTCCCCTGCACTTCGACGAAATTTCCCGCGCTGCTCATCACCACGTTCATGTCTACCTCGGCCCTCACGTCCTCCTCGTAGTCCAGATCGAGCCGCACCTCTCCATCGACAACGCCCACGCTCACCGCGGCCACGCGCCGCTTGACCGGCGTTGCGGCGAGTTTCCCTGTCTCCACCATCCAGTCGAAGGCATCCACGATCGCAACCGATGCACCGGTGATCGCGGCGGTGCGAGTTCCTCCGTCGGCAACGAGGACGTCGCAATCGAGCTTCACGGTGAACTCTCCAAACTTGAAATCGTCGAGCATGGCACGGACGCTTCGCCCGATCAGACGCTGAATCTCCTGAGTGCGCCCGCCCAGCTGCGCTCGCTCACGGGAAGTACGCGTCCTGGTTGCCCGGGGAAGCATCGCGTATTCGGCGGTGAGCCAACCCTCGCCACTTCCCCGCTTCCAGCCGGGAACTCCGTCCTCGACCGAGGCGGTGCACAGCACGCGTGTAGCACCGAACGTTATGAGGCACGAGCCCTCGGCGTACGGTGCGACGCCACGCTCGAATGTGATCGGCCTGAGATCCGATGTACTGCGTCCAACGCGCTTCGATTTACCTGGTTTCACTGAGCTTCCGAATAATGGCCGTGGTAGAATGTCCGGGAGTGAGCGGCACTACCAGCACGCGCCCGCCCCAGCTTTTCACTTCTTTCGCGCCAACGATAGTGTCTTCCGAATAATCGCCGCCCTTGACGATTACGTCCGGCTTAAGATGCTTGACAAGATTGAGCGGCGTGTCCTCGGGGAAAATTACGACCAGATCCACACACTCGAGGGCCGCGAGCACATACGCGCGTTCGGCGTCGCTGCGCACGGGGCGCGTCGGACCCTTGAGGCGGCGCACCGACTCATCGCTGTTGACGCCGACGATGAGCGCGTCGGCGCTGTCGCGTGCGGCAGTGAGGATGTCGATGTGCCCGGGATGTAGCAGGTCGAATACGCCGTTAGTAAACGCCACGCGACCCTTTCTTCCAGCTTTCCAGCGCCCGGCCTCCGCCCATGTCGCAATCTTTGTCGCTGGGTCTCGAGGCTTCAGGGTCTGCTCATCACGGCGGGGTGAAAATGGAGGACTTTCTCTTTATTCAAGGGAAGCCTGAACACTTCGTCGTAGTCGCTCGATATGCTGATCTGGGACGGAGTCCGCTCGATGGTGATCAGCTCCGCACCCGGGGGAAGCTGGAGACTGTCCGCCAGTGCTGAAAGTCGAGTAGTGATCTGGGCGTCCGTCTTGTCGCCCGCAAACCTCGCCTCCTGTCCCATTGCATCCTTGAACTGATAGAAATGGAAATAGGCCTCGCCAAAATCAACGGCGAAATAGGACGCCACGGCTAGAATCAGGAGAGGAAGCAGGCAACCGAGCCTGCTCACGCCGCGGCGGTTCACCACTGTGATTGCGCGCCTTCAATCACTGTGTTCACAATCCGGTCAATCGCCTGCTTTCTCCCGGTGGGCTCGCCGCGCTCCTCGTACTGCCCTTCAGCAACCAGGCCTTTCCGCTGCCAGAGGGTCTTTCCTGTCACCTGATCGATCATTTCGATGTCGACAACGAGCTGCAGCATGCGCGACGCCGTCGTCGCCTGTTTGTTGTTGGCGCTGAAACCGATGGGAATGTCGGTCTCGTACCGCTGGATCGTGCCGCGCACGATCGCGTTCGCCTTGGCCTCAGACGCGTCTCGAAGACCGAGCCGGTCGTGAAGCTGGCTGCGGAGGGCGTCGGTGAGTTGGCGTGGAAGCTCTGCTGTCGGCGTCTGGTTCTCGAAAGGAACGATTGCCACCGTCCTTATGTGAGAGGGCAACCCACCTCCCGTAAATCCGTACGGGATGCAGGAAGTCAGCGCAACCAGGACAACACTATAAGCTCCAAATCGATGCATCGAAAGATCCAGGTTCATCTCGCAGAATCGTCAGCTCCAAACGACGCCTTGCTCCAGGCGCACGGTACGTGAGCACACTGCCGGCTCCGCGGGCAATACTTTCGGTGATCTTTCCATTCGAGATGTGTTCGAGCGCCACCAGCGTGTCACCACGAATGGTAACTCTCCACTGCACCGGATGCCCCACGTCGGCGCGCAGCAGGTCTCCGTCGATGCGAACCACGGTGTCTGGAAGTGGCGGAATCGCGAGGCGGCCGAGTGCGGCCCACATCATCGGCGACGGAGGAATGTAGCGACGCGCGAGCACGGCGTGCGGCGAACGCAAAGAGTCACGGATGAGGACCGCGGCTCCCGCACCAAGTCCTCCGCCGAGAAAGAAATCGAGACGCGCGCTGTCGGGGGCAGCGGTGCGCACGGAACCGTCACCCCGCGCGGCGATGTCGCCATCCTGATAATCCCATCTGAAAACGAGATGCCGGTGGCCCGATGGCAAGGAGAGAGCAGGAAGCGAACGATCCGGCGCGAGAACACCTTTGAGCGGCGCCGCGGATGGTACGCAACCAAGAGCTGCGGCGATGATGAGTAAGGCGAACCGTTTCATTTAGGATCGACACGGGTGATCAGATCGCCCTGAACGAGCTTGTCCAATACGTCGTAACCGCGAATTACTCTGCCGAACACGGTGTAATGACCGTCGAGGTGAGGCTGCGGTGAGTGAGTTATGAAATACTGGCTCCCGCCTGTATCTGGTCCGGAGAGCGCCATCCCGACCGCTCCGCGCTCGTAGCGGCGCCGATTCATCTCGTCACGTATCGCGTAACCGGGACCGCCATTTCCATCATCGCGTGGGTCGCCATCCTGAGCAACAAAGTTTGGAACGACTCGGTGAAAGCGTGTATTCCGATAGTATCCAGACCGTGCGAGGTTGAGAAAGTTCCATACCGTGATCGGAGCATCGGTACCAAACAGCTCGAGGCGGATGGGTCCGCGCACCGTATTGATGGTCGCGTTCACGGTCTTTCCGACGTATGCCGGCATCACGACCGTGCGGACCACTCCCTCGTACCATCCAATCGGCCTCGGTGTGCGCGCGACACGTCCCCAGTCGGACCAAACAGGTATCGTCTTTCCAGCAGCCCGCTCGAGCGGATCGCCAGGCACCGGTGTACGGGCGAGCTGAGCTTGCCACGTGGCGTTGAGAGAGCTGCTGTCCCTTTTCCATAGGGTGCCGACGTACTGTATCGCCGCGAGCCGCGCATCGTTCGCCGAATCACGGCCCGCCAGACTGTAGCTGGCGAGAACGGCCGCGAGATCGGCCGTGGACGGCCGATCAGCCAGCGCACCGATTACGGTCGCGCGTACGTAGAAATCGGAATCCTTTAGTCCGTTCACAAGAAGGGCGTGGACGCTGTCCTCGAGAGCCATCCCCGCCGGCGGAGCAATCGCCGCGTACGCTGCCTCGCGCACTCTCGGATCAGCATCTCGCGTCAGCGGGGCTGACCGCGAGATCGCAAATGCTCGATCGAGCGTGTCTCCCGCCGCCGAGGCCACCGCTTCCCTGAGCCGCCAGTCCGGGCTGGATGTCCACTGTCTCAGCTCTGGCGGCCGTAGACCCGCTCGCGCGGCCGAGGCCAGCAGCGACGAGCGATACACGATCGAGGTGTCGGCCGCCCATAGCGCCCGAAAGTCGGTAGCGTCCTTCGACAGGACTGTCCCGAAGCTCTGTGCCGCCGCGATCCTCACGTTCGGATCGTAGTCGCGTGTCGCGTAGACGAGCGATGCTTTCGCCTGCGGTCCATATGTGCCCAGAGATCGAACCGCGTTGGTGCGGACATGTGGATCGACGTCGCCCACGAGTCGCGCGAGCACAGCGAAGGCTTTCGGTCCAAGCGAATCGCCCGCCGCGGATCTGGCGAGTCCACGCGCTATCTCCGCGCGCGTGAGTTGATTTCCGCTGAGCGCGTCGGTGTACGGCGCAGGCATGTCTGCCGCCCGATTCGGATTCTGTCTCGCGCGCAGAGCCGGTGACGCCTCGAGGTCGATCAGCTCACGTACGCCACCAGCCGCTCGCGTGCGCGCGATCGCGTAGGCTGCGGCCCACGCCACCGAGGGATGACCCTCCTTCAAGTAGCGCTTGACGTCCGTGAGAGGGATGGGACGAAGTTTCGCCGCCGCGAGTAAGAGCTGGATCGCGGTGTCATGATCGTGATCACTCTTCAGTGCGTTCGTGATTGCAGCGCGCGCGGGAGCGCCGATCTCTCCCAAGGCCCATGCTGCTTCGCGCGCGACTTCATGATTGAGCGCGAGCGCCGCGCCGAGATCGGCGATCGACGCAGTATCGCGCAGCAGGCCGAGCGCGTACGCAGCGTTGGCGGCGACGGTCAGGTCATGGTCCTTGAGCAAAACGCGAAGGCGCGACGCGCCCCGCATTCCGGATTCGGCTCCAACCTGTCCAATCGCAAGGGTTGCCGCCGCGCGCATGGGACGCCATTTGCTGGCCAGGGCGCGATCAACAAGGGCCACGTCGAACTGCCGTGTGTCCGTCATCGCCAGCAGGCGGGCGTAGAGATTTACTTCGCCGGCGCCGATTGCGGGCGGCAGTTCCTGTCCACTAGCGGTTGCCGCAGCTCCAACAAATATGGCTGTGACAACCAGGCGCTTATGAAGCTGCATTCTTTAGTACCTTGCGAAGTGAGTCGGGCAAACTGGTAAGGCGAGAATCACGCGTGAGCGAAGCCAGCTTGGTCGAAGCCGTTACGAAGCGCTCTCCGGTTTCCGCGTTGCTGATGACGTAATCGAATGTGATGGTGCGCGACCTTACATCACTGATGGTGGTGGTCACGCGAATCAGATTGTCGTAACGGGCGGCGGAGTGGAAGCGAAGGCTCGCTTCGACGACGGCCAGCGTGACATTCTGTCTTTCCAGCTCGGCGTACGGCGTTCCCAGCGCGCGAATGAATTCAGTGCGTCCAATCTCGCACCAGATCAGATAGTTGGAATGATACACCACCTGCATCTGGTCGGTCTCGGCGTAACGGACCCGGAATTCGACGGTGTGAGCCGTCCCGCGATTGGAATGGGGTGTCATCAGAAAGGGCGACGCGAAAATGTCCCGCTGGCGATGCTTTGTAAAGCCTGCGTCGCCGCGCTAACTTGAGCCGTGCTCAACGCCCCCTGCTACATCGTGTCGGACGCGCACCTGGGAGTCGCAAGTCCCGAGATCGAGCGATCCTTTGTCTCGTTTTTGCGCAGTCTGGCAGAGGATGCGCGGTCGCTAATCATCAACGGCGATCTGTTCGACTTCTGGTTCGAGTGGAAGACGGTGATTCCACGCCGCAGCTTTCGCGCGCTGGCGGCGCTCGCCGAGCTCAAGGATGCGGGTGTAGACATCCTCTGGGTCGCGGGCAACCACGACTGCTGGGGCGGCGAGATACTCCGTGAAGACGTAGGCGTCAACTACGTCGTCGGCCCATGGGAAGGAGCTATCGCCGGATGGAGAGTAAGGATTGAGCATGGTGACGGATTGCGCGACCGCGAGGATCGCGGTTACCGCATGATCCGTCCGATCATGCGCCACCCTCTCGCCATCAAGGCGTTTCGAATGCTGCACCCCGACTTGGCGAGCAGGCTCGCGCAGGGAAGCTCCAATGCGAGCAGAACGTATCGCGCCAGGGACGAGGGTCGAGGGCTTCGGGCTTACGCGAAGCAACAGCTGGCTGGCGCGAAAGATCTCGACCTGCTCGTGTACGGGCACTCGCACGTCGCAGCGCTCGAGAAAATGGACAGCGGCGGGATTTTCGGAAACGCGGGCTCGTGGCTCGACGCACCGACCTTTCTTAAACTGACTGAGGTGGCCATCGAGCTGCGCGAATGGGACGGATCAGCCCAGGGTAACTGTCTCAACGCGATCAATCGGTGACCCGAGAAAGCGTTCACCGAGACCCAGAAAAGTATCGGGCGCATCTGATGCGATGAAGCGGTAACGCGCGCCGTCGGGCGTCCCGTTCTCGAGCCCGTGCTCCCGCAGGATTTCTCCCGCCTGGCGCGCGGTCTCGTGCGCGCTGTCGATCAATCTCACCTCGCGACCAACCACATTCCCGATTACTGTTTTCATGAGCGGATAGTGGGTGCAGCCGAGAACCAGCGTATCGACCTCGGCCGACACGATGGGTGCGAGATAGTTGCGAGCGACCGCACGCGTCACCTCGCTGTCGAGCCAGCCTTCCTCGACCAGCGGCACGAAGAGCGCACACGCCTGCGCCGTGACTTCAACATCGGGGAGGAGCTTTCTGATCTCCTTCTCGTACGCGCGCGACTTGATCGTTCCCGCAGTTCCGATCACGCCTACCCGTTTGGTTTTTGTCACTGCCGCGGCCGCGCGGGCACCAGGCTCGATCACCCCGACGATCGGCATGTCAAACTCCCGACGAAGCGCCGGCAGAGCGTGCGCTGTCGCGGTGTTGCACGCAACCACGAGGGCCTTCACTCCTTCGCCCTTGAGATAAGAGGTGATTTCCCGACTGTATCTGAGGACCGTATCCGG
>DASWGL010000079.1:0-3235 GCA_036393735.1 Gemmatimonadaceae bacterium
GCCTGTTGGCTCTGATGCTCGGCGTGAAAGTGTGCTGGCTCGTGCTCTTTGTAAAACATCCGCACGACGATTCCGAAGAACACCGCAATAATCGGCACGTCGTCGAGTATACGCCCGCTCCGAGCGTCTTCCCCAACGCCACGGAGTCCGCGGCACCACCTCGGAGCACAACCGTGGTCGATCCGGAGCGACGTGCAATGCGATTCCGAATGGATACCGCGTTCGTCGAGAACGATGTCGGTTCTTCAGCGGGCTAACGATTCGCGCATCACCTGCGAAACCGCGTGCGATGCGCGTGCGACCTTCTATCACCGTTGTCGCGGTTTCGTCAGGTGGATGCGCCGGTTAGCCGGCTTCGTCTCCACCGACCTTGACTGGCGGAAGGTAGATCGTGAAGTCCACGCTTCGCTGGATGAGGACGCTGTGTACGCTGCGACAGTCACCCTCTTGAACCAAATCAAGCTGCTGAAGAAGCCGATAGTGTGCCCGGTTGACTTTTCCGACAGTTGGCCGCAGACGGTCGTGCCAGATGGCATAACTGCCGAGGGCCCCATCTCGTCGAAAGAAAAAGCCGCGTGTTGGCTGCGTCAGCACTACCAACGCGGCCTCCAGATTCGAGAATCCGGCCAACTCACGTGGCGGCTCGCCCGAGTCCTCGAGCTCGAGTTGCGCCGATGCCCAACGAGAATCCGTCTCGACGTTGAAGGACACGTATCGACCGGCGCGTTCGTCGTACTGACAGCTGAAGGTCATGCGAGCGCGGTGCCAGGGAAGCCGCCAGACGTACCGAGGAACCGCAAATGAAAACGAATCAAGGCAGGTGCCGAAGAACACGCGACGTGTTCGCCGGTGACGGTGTCCGTCACATAAGAACGGTAGTTGGTCTGGCCAAAACTGCTCTTGAACCAAGGGCACACGACAAAACGAAAGTCCCGATCAAGGAAGGTCACGACCGATACTAACCCCTGAGGAGCAGCACCATCTATACCAATGCAGTCCGGTTCAAACCGAGGATGGAGATGCGCACGAAGAACTGAAGGGTCGACCATGTAGGTGACGATGACGAAGTGCAGCAGCGTCGTTTCCGCCGCCAAACCTCTCGGCGCTGGCTTGGACAGCAGCGTCGGCGTGAAACGCAGGTGGTCCAGCAACATTTTGGAGGCGCCCCTCGGTCGGGCTAACGTCTGCGGCTCACCCGCGGCGGCCGGTCGCCGACAGTTTCGACTCGGCTGGCTCTCGACTCGGCGCCGTCGGGTGCAGCCGCTGTTAGGCGCAAACTCCCATGAATCGACGGCGAAGGAGCAGCGCGCCTCCGAAGGACAGCCCGAAGAGCACCGTTCCGACGACCACAACCGCGCTGACGCGCGCCCTGAAGGACATCGTTCGACCAAAAACCGACTCTGCTAGCAAAACCACGACGAATCCGGAAGCGAGCGCAGTCGGAGCTTGAACTCCGACCACCGCAGCCAGTGAACTGCACGCTACGAACCGAATCGGAGCCGGAATGTATCCCAACGGCGTTCTTGGCCCGTACTCGACAAATGTCAAAACGCCAAACGCGACCAGTACAACCCAACCTGCAATTGATCGCAAAACGTTGCGGATTCCTGACTTTTCTCTTGTGAGCATCGTGAGCGTTTCGCGCCTAGACAGTATGGCTGTCACGGCTCGGTAGCGGGCGGGGCGCTCATCCGACGGCCGCCCTACGCAGGCCCCGCTTTTGCGGGGGGCCTGCTTCGGGCGGCGGGTGATTCGACGGACCGAACTGAGATCGCGCCAGAAAAGCATAGACCTACCTCCTCGTCAGATCGTGGATTATGCGGAGTGTCTGAAGCTTCGCACCGAGCCACACACGAGGAGGTAGGTCATGGGGAACCGTAGCATGTTCGTAGGGCTGGATGTCCACAAGGAAACGATCGACGTCTCGATTGCTGAGGGTCAGCGGGATGGAGAAGTCCGCCACTACGGGGTCATCGCGAGCGATCTCGAGCCGTTGGACAAGGTCGTGCGCGCGCTCCGCGCGCCAGACCGGCAGCTCCACTTCGTCTACGAGGCCGGCCCGTGCGGCTTCGGGATCTATCGGCACCTGACCAAGCGCGGGGAACACTGCGTCGTCGTGAGTCCCTCGATGATCCCCAAGCGGAGCGGGGATCGGGTGAAGACCGACCGGCGGGATAGTCTCATGCTCGCGCGGCTCCATCGGGCCGGCGAGTTGCGCGCGATCTACGTGCCGGACGATACGGATGAAGCGATGCGCGATCTCGTCCGGGCGCGCGAAGATGCCGTCGGCGTCGGCACGCAGGCGAAATACCGGTTGACGGCGTTCCTGCTCCGGCAGGGCCGCCGCTACCCGGGGCGTGAGGGGTGGACGCTCCCCTATCGCCGGTGGTTGGCGGATCTCAGTTTTCCGAGTGCGGCGCAGCACATCTCGCTCCAGGAATACCGTGACGCGATCGACGAAACCGAGCGGCGCATCGACCGGCTCACGGAGCAACTCCGTCAGCTCGCGCCGACTTGGCGATGGGCACCGGTCGTCGCCGCGCTGCAGGCGTTGCGCGGGGTGTCATTCGTCACCGCGGTCGCCCTCGTCGCGGAACTCGGCGACCTCACGCGCTTCCGGCATCCGCGCGAGCTCATGGCCTATCTTGGACTCGTGCCGTCGGAACATTCGAGTGGGCCCAGTGTTCGGCGCGGCGGCATGACGAAGGCCGGCAATCCGCACGTGCGGCGGTTGCTCGCCGAAGCGGCGTGGGCATATCAAGGGATTCCGAGGATTGGGCGCCAGCATGCGTACCGGCAGGAAGGGTTGCCGAAGATTGTGTGTGACATCGCGTGGAAGGCGCAGCTCCGCTTGACCGCGCGCTTCAAGCGCCTGGTGGCCCGGGGCAAGGCGAAACCGAAGGTCGCGACGGCGATCGCCCGCGAGCTCACCGGCTTCATCTGGGCCATTGCGCGCGAGGTGGCGCCCGCGCCGCGCTGAGATTCGACGCGCGGGCATGACGTGGTCGTTCATCGATCGTTCCGGCGGCACGGTGACCAGGTGGAGAATCCTCGTGGTCGTTAAGGGCGTCAGCTTCGGCTGAGATGTCCGTGCCTAGAGTGAGGCAGCTCCGCGACGCACAGAAGTCTGGCGGTACCCAATCCGCGAATATCAGCAGCGTCAACCGTCGCTAGAACACTGTGCCGCCGGAACGATCGATGAACGACCGCTGACATACGGACAGAACGATCACTG
>DASWGL010000080.1:0-2707 GCA_036393735.1 Gemmatimonadaceae bacterium
CCGCCAGCAGCCGTGAGATCCGCATTGCCGCTATCCAGCAGCGCAGCGATGTAAGAGAGGACCGCCGGCTTGCACCTGATGTCCGTGACTGCGGAAGTATTGTCGGTCTGGATTGTGGCGCCCACCGAGTCGTGCATTTCGATGACCCGCCAATAGTCCAGAGCCTTCATTGTCCGAAAGAAGCCGCGCGTTGCATTGACTTCCGCGGTTGTGAAGGCCGCGGTCGACGTCGTCGGCAACGCCAGAATGAGATTATTCCCGGCGCGGATTGCCGTGTAGTAACCGGCCCACGCGCCGCCGCCGGTAAAGCTGCCCGGATCGGGATTTCCGCCAAGCGTCTCCTGCACGTACCGCGGCTCCGACGCATCGATTCGATAGACGTCGCGGGCGAAGATTCCGGACTCGAACAAATACGCGAACGCGTCTGCTGACCCGCGGTCCTGCGCCAGGACGCCCGTGGCGAGCTGCTGCAGGGTTACGCGCGTAAGCGCTCCGCTCAAGGCGTTCACCGTTGGCGCATCGATCGGATTCGCCACGGGGTTGTCCTTGCATCCCGCAGCGACCAAAGCAGTCGCCGCGAGGACAATAGTTGTATATCGCTTCATCTGATTGATCGCTCGGTTAGAAGGTTGTGCCTATCGTGAAGTAGAACTGTCGGCTGGGTGGATACGGCGTGACGTCCTGGAACCTGCCCAAAGACTGATTGCCGAAGTTCGAGACCTCCGGATCGAGACCCGTGTACCTCGTCCACGTTTTGAGGTTACGTCCACTGAGCTCGATACGTGCGTTCTGGGCGTGGCCGTTGAAGAGACGCGACGCCATCGATGCGGGCAGGTCATAGCCGAGGGTTATCTCGCGGATCTTGACGAAGCCGTTGTGTTCCAGCCAGACGTCCGTGCCTTTCCTGAACGCGTCCAGCTGCGCTGTGGCGAGCGCGGTATCCTTTGCCAGACCGCTTCCGTAGAAATAGTCGTTAGTCAGATTCACACCGAGACCGCCCTTTCTCCAATCGACGAGCGATGAGAGACGGAATGATCCGAAGGTGAAATCGTTGTTGAATCCCATCTCGTAGTCAGGCAGCGAATTCCCAACGAACACCAGTACGCGATTCGCGGACGGACAGGACGTTCCTGCGGCGTTGAGCGCGGTGCAGCCGTTCACAGCCTGAATGACGCTGATAAGCTGTCCCTGCTTGACGAAGGCGTTGCCGAACCGACTGCCGAACGATCCCGACGCCGGGATGAATCCCGGAACGGGAAGTTGTGTGACCTTACCCTTCGAGCTCGAGTAAGTGGTGCCCGACACCCACGACAAACGGTCGGTGCGGATGGGGGTCATCTCGAGCGTGAGCTCGGTGCCGTGGTTGACGACTTGACCACCGTTGATCGTCTGGCTCGAGAAGCCCGTGGACGGAGCGACGGCCGCCGATAGAATAAGATCGTCGATCTGCTTCCGGAATTGCGTGGCGGTTATTATTGCGCGGCCGCCGAAGAGCGTGAGGTCGAAACCTCCTTCAATCTCGCTGGCCGTCTCCGGCTTGACGCCCGCGAAGCCCAAGACCGTCGACGCGCGGAAACCAGTGACCCCTTCATCGATCAAATTCGTCAGGAAGGTGAATTTGCCGCCGGTGGGCTGATTGCCCGCCCTTCCGTACGCGAGCCGCAGCTTCAGCTCGTCGATCTTGGCGAGTGGAACCGGCACACGGTAGGAACCGGAGAACTTCGGGTATGCATAGTACTTCTTTGGATCACCGTTGTTGCTGGTGCGCTCTCCGTTGACACCGGCCGTCAGCAGCAATCTCTCTCCCATCGTCAGAAACTCTTCCTGACCGAAGATCGACTGCGACTTGACTATGTCTTGGCTCTCAGTGGTGAAGATCTGCGTGGCAGACGCCACGTTGGTGACGCCGGGGAAGACCCCGCGGCCAGTGTTCGAGAGGATATCGACGTTACGACGGACCTGGCCTATGCCAGCCGATGTCGTAGCGGTGAAAAGGTTGCGGATCAGGCGATGCGTGAAGTTCGCTCCGATGTTGCCCGTAAAGATGTTCGCGTTGCTGTTTACGAGGGTGCCCGGGAGCGCATTGACCTGCTCCACGTACGCCGTTGCCGGGGAGATGACCCTCGCGTGATCGTTATAGGCGTCGATGCCGCCGCTCACCGTGAAATCGAGCGTTTGCCGGTCCTGCGAGACGAGGCTGTACGAAGCCAGTCCGCTGCCAAGAAGACGGAACACGTCTTCGGGAGTCTTGATCAGCTCGGTGTTTTGGAATGGGTTGCTATTGTTGTTCACAGACAACCCGACCGGATAGGTCCCATCTCCCTGCTTACGATAGTCGATGAATGAAGGCGTCTGCGAGAAAGTCGTGTACGGGTTGATGCCGGTGTTGTCGTTGCCGCTGATGCCGCGCTCGGTAAGTGAGTGGATCAGCTCTGTATTCGCCCGAAGGTTGAGGCGTGACCCCAACTTCTGGCCAAGGTTTACGCGGAGCGACTGCTTGTTGTAATTGTCATTGAGAGCAAGACCACCGTCGTGCTGGACGAGTCCCGACACGAAGTAGTTGGTGCCTCCCGCTGTCGCACCGCGCAGCGAGCCAATCGTCTGGTAGTTGAACGGGTGCTCGCCGTATAGTTCCTGTTCGTAGTCGTGGCATTTCGTCGTGGCAGCGTTGTATGCGGCGAGATCAGCAGCGATCGCTGCGGGGTCC
>DASWGL010000081.1:0-9223 GCA_036393735.1 Gemmatimonadaceae bacterium
TCGCTGATGCGCTCGGTTCATCTCGCGGCGTTCGTGCTGCTCTTTCTCGGCCTCACGATGCTGATCAACGGCGCTCTGGCGAATGGCATCCTTCAGTCGGTGGTTCCCGACGAGCTGCGCGGCCGCGTGATGGCGACCTACGTTTTCGTTTACGTCGGGTTCACCCCGATCGGCTCATTCATCGCCGGAGCGATGTCCCGGTTCGTGGGCGTTCAGTGGGCCATCTTCACCGGCGGCGTGGTGATGCTCGGCTACTCTCTGTGGGCGTTCTGGAAGTACCCCGAGATAAGGGCCGTCTAACTGCAACTGAACGGGATCTGAGATCTCAGAAGCATAGATATCAGGTTTTGGTAACTACGCTGCGACGTATCTGAGTGGCATTATGGTCCCCGCAGTTTCTGTGCACCGAACCGCGCCGGTGAGGTCGCAGCGCAGTGACTTCCCACTGAGATCTACGCCTCTGACATCCCGGATCCCGTTCAGTTGCAGTTCCGAGATCGGATCGCGTTCAGTTTGCAGTTCTCCGAGGACTATGCCTTAAGCCAGACCCTTATCGCGATCAGAACGAGAAAGACCGCGAACGCTTTCTGGAGCTGCGGGCCTGACAGGTTCTGCGCGAGTCTCGCACCTGCCCACGCGCCGAAAAGGAGGCCGAGGGCGATCCAGAGCGATGCCGCGATGTTGAGATGTCCTCGACGGTAGTACTCCCACGCACCGAGCGCTCCGACGGGAAGCAGCAATGCGCCGAGTGAGGTGCCGGTCGCAGTTTGTGGCTGGAATTTCGCCAGAAGGATGAGCGCCGGCCCGATCACGATGCCGCCGCCGATGCCGAACAGTCCGGCGAGGATTCCAGCGGCGAGGCCAATGGCGATAAAGAGAATCACGTTTTCAGCTCACGAATGAGAGTTTGAAAGCCGTCCGCTCAGGAGACACCGTGTGAGCGAAACATGAAGAACACCGCAGCCAGGATGCACAGCGCAGCCCACAGAAAGTCGAGCCGAAACGGCTGGCGCATGTAGAGCAGCGCGAAGGGGACGAAAACCGTCAGCGTAATGACTTCCTGGAGAATCTTGAGCTGCGCCAGCGACATATCCGTCGAGCCAATCCGATTCGCGGGAACCATGAACATGTACTCGAAGAACGCGATCCCCCAGCTCAGGATGGCGGCGACGTACCATTTCCTGTCGCTCAGATTCCTTAGGTGGGCGTACCAGGCGAACGTCATGAAGCTGTTGGAGATGATCAGTAGTCCGGCCGTGCGGAGAAACGTCGGGTTCATCAGGCTGGAATTCCTTTCTTGACCGCCTCCAGCACCTTGTCGGCAAAGATGTCTATCTCTTCGAGCGTCGTGTACACGTTGGGCGTGATTCGAATTCCCTTGAACTCCGGATGCACGATCGGAGTGTTCACGATCCTGTGCTGATTGAGGAGCCAGGCGCCGAGCTTGACGTTGTCGATTCCCTCGACTTGGAAGAGCGCAATCGCCCCTGATTGGCGATTGTCGAGCGGGGTGAGCACCGAGACGCGCGAGCTTTCCGCCACCACCCGCTTCGCCCACCGGTCACGCAGATAGCGCAGGCGCGCGACCTTTCTGTCAATGCCAATCCCCTGGTGGAACGCGAGCGCCGCCGAGATGGCGTTGTGATTCGCCGCGGGATGGGTGCCGATCTCCTCGTACTTCCGGATGTCGTTGTCCTGGGTGGCCGCCGCCGCCATGAGCGGCCAGAGATTCTTCTGCTTGTCCTTTCGCACGTAGAGGAAACCGGTGCCCACCGGCGCCAGCAGCCACTTGTGAAGGCTGGTTCCGTAATAATCGCACTTGAGATCGTCGCGCTTGAACGGGAAGTGCGCGTAGGCGTGCGCTCCATCGACGAACACTTCGATTCCCAGCGGCCGCGCCATCTCTACGATCTGCCGCACTGGCATTATCTGGCCGGTGAGATTGGTGATGTGCGTGACCTCGATGACTTTCGTCCGCGGCGTGATCGCCGCTCTGAACTGCTCGACGAGGTAACTGTCCGACGGCGGTGGAACCTTGAATGAAACCTGCTTCAGGACGATGCCCTCGCGACGCTCTCGCTGCTGCCACGACGTGATCATGCGCCCGTAGTTCTGATTGGTGACCACCACTTCGTCGCCGCGCTTCAGGTCGAGTCCGAAAATCATGATCTCGTTCGCTTCGGAGGCGTTGCGCGTGATTGCCATTTCCTCCAGATCGCACCCGAAATCGTTGGCGAGATCGCGTCGCACGCTTTCGACTCGAGGCTCGAGTACCCGCCACATGTGCTCCACCGGCAGCTCGTTGGAAAACCTCAGGTCTCTGATCATCGCCTCGAGCACGTGGCTCGGCGTCGGGCTGCACCCGCCGTTGTTGAGGTTGATCATGGTACGGTCGGAGTCGAATGCGCGCTGAATCTCCGCCCAGTACGTCTCATCGTCAGCGACTGCCTGAGGCGAGCGGTCGCCCGCGATCGCGTTGGCGCGGAACAGCGACCTGATCGCGTGCTCGCGAAACATTGGCTGCGCCGCCAGTCCTGCCGCGGCCAGCCCCGAAAGAAACTCCCGCCTCGTTGTCATCAAGCCTCCAGTCCCGCAAAACGAAAGAGTGGCCGTCATGATAATGACGGCCGCTCAATAATATGAGTCCAGTGTCTGCCCAGCGAGGCTTGCGACTTTCTATTGGTACTGGATGTAATGCGGTTTCGGATTCAGCAGCAGCACTTCCGCCGGCGTGAGAATCGGATCACCCAATTTCGTGTCGTTGTGATAAAAGAGCTTGAATCCAGTGAACTGCACCGGCTGAGATTCGACATAGGCGCGGTACGAATCGTACTTGAGCCAGGGCTGGCCCCACCCGTCCATGTTGATCACGACCTGAACCCTCGGGTCGAGCCGGATCTTCGGCGCTCCGGTGAGCATGTTGTGCGTGAAGCGGTGCACGACGAGAACCTTGGGAGGAAGATTGTTCTGCTTCACCAAGTCCGCCAGCAGACCGATGGCGTAGTTCACGTCATCAGAGCTCATGGTCCCGATCCGCGCGCCTGGCTTGTCGGTCACCATGGCGTGCTGTTTCCGATCCATCCTTGGCTTCATCGAAAATTCGGGATCGAGCCCGAGCATTATGTTCGGTCTCTTCAAGAATGGAATCAGGCGCGGCAGCTCTTGCTGTACCGTGCTCTGACCTACCTGAACATCGAGGAAGAGCAGGGCGTTCCGCGTGGCGGCCCATGAGGCGACCTTCTCGACGAGAGTGTCGGCCATGCGGAGACGGTACTTCCCATCACGTCCCGGGCTTCCCTGCGCCACGACTGCGATGAGATGCAATGCGGGCTGCACGGGAGTGGATGGATCCGCCTTCTGCCATTCGGCGATTGCCTTGTCGAAACGCGCCAGCATTTTATCGGGCGGGAGCTCTCCGAGAATTCCCATCCTCTTCGAGAGTGGATTGCCGTAGAAAGCGACGATCCGCCGCGCGGGCAGAATAGATCCCGGAAGCGGGGGCGCGGTTTTTACTGGCCACCTCGTGTTCTCCAGTCCCGCTGTGACGGCCTTTACGAGTGCGAGGCTGTCCTTCTTGGTGCGACCTTTTACCGAAGGGACAGTGATCGGCGGATCCTTGGCGGACGAATCATTGCCGGCCGTCGATGCAGTGCTCGAAGCAGTGGTTGGAGTTGATGGGGTCGATGAGGCTGCGCCCGCGACCCCTTGTGGCCGTGCTGTCGCGAGCGGCAGACCAGCCGGCGGAAGTTCCGCGGCGCCGGGCATTGGTCGCGCATCCTTGCTCGCCGCGCAGGCAAGTGAAGCTATGAGAGCGAATGGGTAGAGCATGGGGATAGACGACGATCTATGAAAAACGTATTGCATCAGCTCGACTGAAGAGTTGTTGATTGTGGCGGTGGGTTCTCGGGTTGGTAATTCATAATCCGGGCCCAGATGTTTGGATGCTGTCCTACCCCTCGCGTCAGAATTTCGCTCAGCCATCGAGCGCGGCATTCTCCTTGCTTTCGGTATTTATTCGGGCTATTCTAGCAGGGCTATGTCCGACCGCAACGCCGCCATCCGCGCGCTCATCGAGCATCGATTTCCAGATGCGACACCGGTCACTCATCGGACCGCGGAACCGGTGGCGACGGGCATCGAGGTACTCGATGCAATTCTTCCCGGACGCGGTCTCCCTCGTGGACGGCTCACCGTCTGGATGCCGCAGGGGGGAGCGACAGCTGTGCTGCGGGCCGCGTGTCACACCACCGTCGCCCAGGGAGAGAGAGCAGTCTGGATCGACGGGCTCGGCACCGTCGCCGGTCCATTCTGGGAAGAGGGACCGATCCTCGTGCGCCCGCGCAATCGAAAGCACGGACTCCGTGGGGCGGAGGAGCTTCTGCGCTGCGGAGGATTCGCGCTCGTCGTCATCGCCGACATCGAGCCCGAGGGCACGGAAACGGTACGGCTCTCCCGCGCCGCGAGCGAAGGAGGCGGCGCGATGGTCATTCTCACATCGCATGCGTCGATGGCGAGCCTTCGAATGACCTCGCAGATCCTGCGCGAGAGCTACCGCTGGCGAAAAAACCCTTTCGGCGATCCCGCCGAAGCGCAGGAGGTAATGATCCGAGTCCATGCCCAATCACTGGGTTGGAACCGGAGCGCGGATTTCTCGGTGCCCGTGGTGCCGTACGATCTCAGGATGTCGATCGAGGCGGGGCTCGTTGATAGACGAGGAGTCAGGTAAGCCTGCATAGCAAACTGAACGGGATCCGATCTAACAACCGCAAACTGAACGGGATCCGAGATGTCAGAGGCATAGATCTCAGTCTGTAGTCAACGCGCGCTGACCGTATCCCCCGCGTATCCGAGTACAACCGACCGCCTGCGCCATAAACGCCACTCAGATACGTCGCAGCGTCCTTACTAAAGCCTGACATCTACGCCTCTGAGATCTCGGATCCCGTTCAGTTATCGTTCCGTTCGGTTGTCAGTTCCGTCCAGTTATCAGTTTGCAGTTCCAACTCCCAGTACTGTCCGGTAAGCTCGTGCCCGAAGCTGGTGTGCTTCTCTTCCTTTACCAACCGGAATCCAGCCACCTCGTAAAGGTGTCGCGCCGCGTCGAGCACGCTGTTCGTCCAGAGCGTGAGTTTCCGGTATCCGGCTTTCTGCGCGAAATCTATGCATTCCCTCACCAGCAGCTTTCCGACTCCGTGTCCGCGAGCACTCGGCTCCACGAGCAGCAGCCGAAGCTTCGCCACGGTTGTGCTCTCCTTCACCAGAAAGATCGATCCGACACGCTTTCCGTCGATCTCAGCAATCCAGCAGCGCTCACGCTCCTCATCAAAATTCTTGAGGAAGTTGACGACGATCTCACCGACGAGCGCCTCGAATCGTTCATCCCAGCCGTACTCCCGGTCATACAACACGCCGTGCCTGAACATCACCCAGCCCATGTCTCCAGGACTGTGGGTTCGGACGGACACCTTTCCCTTGCCGCCGCTTTTGCCGATCAGAACGCCCTGAATGGCCTGCATCGATGCGATCAGCGTTTCGTGGCCGTCTTCGGAGATTGGCTCCAGCATCTTCCCGACCTCACGTGACTGTCGCACGTCCAGCTCGGAGAAAACCTTCCGACCTCGGGCTGTCAGGCGAAGCAATCTCTGCCGACCGTCCTTTCTCGAGCGTTCGCGCAAGAGCATTCCACGGCGCTCGAAAACTCGAAGGATCCGGCTAAGGTAGCCGGGATCGAGATCCAGAAGTCTCTCGAGCTCAGTGGCTGTGAGGTCCATCCCGTTTGCGAGTTCATAGAGAACACGCACCTCGGTGAGCGAGTAAGGGCTCTGGAGCACGCCCCGCTGCAAGACCCCAATTTGCCGCGTGTAAAAGCGATTGAAGGCTCTGACTGCGCGAACGCGATCGGCCGGAATCGGAGTAGCGGCTTTGCTCATTTGACGCTCCCTGTTTCCCCAAAGTTCGGTGAGATACTTGACTCTGTCAAGTATTTCTGGTCGCTCAGGGCGATACAAACGCCTAGGCGATGACTGCAACTGAACGGGTGCCAGACGCCAGTAGCGTAGTTGACAGTGATTGGTTCACGACGCCCCGACTTGCCTATTGGCATTCAGGGCACAGGCAGTTGTCTGTAGCATGAACCCACCGGTAAAGTCAGCGCGTAGTGAACTATCGAACTGGCATCTGTGCCACTGACCCCCGGCACCCGTTCAGTTGCAGTTCCAACCCCGACCGAACGCTTATGCCCTTCCCCGTGTCGAACCTTACAGAAAATGGTCGCGACAGAGATGAGCGGCAGATAGACGACCGCGTGAACGAGACACAGCTCATCGCCCGGGTCATCGCGGGGGATCGGTTGGCCGGGCGTACGCTGTACGACACGCACGCGCCCCGGGTGTACTCGCTCGCTTATCGGTTGAGCGGGGATGCGGAGAAGGCCCGGGAGTTCACGCAGGACACATTTATCCGCGCGTTCTCGAGGCTCTCGCAATTCCGCGGGGATGCCGCGTTTTCGACCTGGCTGCACCGGATCGTAGTGACCGTAGTTTCCAACGCGCGGCGAAGCGAGCTACGGATGGCACGTGAAGTGTTGCTCGACGAGGCACATTCTATCGAGTTCACCGCTCCTGAAGCGGAACCGGATCTCAAGGAAAGCATCGCGCGGGCGGTGGACAATCTTTCGGAAGCTTATCGGATGACGCTGATAATGCACGACATTGAGGGATACACGCACGCGGAAATCGCCGGCATCCTGGGCGTCCCCGAGGGGACGTGCAAGAGCAGGCTGTCCGCGGCAAGGGCGCAGCTCAGGGAAAAGCTTGCTGCATTCAGGGAGTAGAATGATGGACGACAACCGCTTTGACGACGTGCTCCAGGACCTGCCGCGGAGCTTCAACACTCCTCCGGAGCCGCCTCTCGACGAGATGTGGACGGTTATCGAGGACGCGCACTTCAATGCGCCGGTTCCGATCTCCGCGACGCGCAGAATGACATCGCGCGCTCCGTGGCTCGCCGCAGCCGCGGCGCTCATCATCGGTATCGGTGTTGGCCGCTACCTCCCGCGGAACGTGAGCTCGCCCGGGAATGCGGGCACGCCGTCGGCAATCGCAGCGAAGCCCGCCTCGGCCTCCGATACTTCGGCCGTCGCTGACGCCTATCGCGATCAGACCACACGCTACCTCGGTCAGGCCGCTGCGCTTCTCGTTTCGCTTCCGGCAAAGGATGCGAACGGAAGGACGGATGCGGCGTTCGCCTCCAAAGCGACCGACCTTCTCGTGACGACCCGGCTTCTCATCGACTCACCGGCGGCCGTTCAGGATCCGAAGCTCCACTCTCTCCTCGAGGACCTCGAGCTGGTGCTGGTTCAAATCGCGAGACTGCGAAGCGAGAGGAACAAGGGCGATCTCGATCTTATTCATCAGGCAGTCGAACAGGGGGACGTTCTTTCGCGTCTCAATTCAGCAGTAGCGACCAATCAATCCTCAGAATGAGGCAAGGATGATCAGAGCAACTCTCATCGCGACCGCGCTCGGCGTTTGCGCTCTCTCGAGCGAAGCGCAAAACCCGACGCCCGCGCCGTCACCAGTGCCTCCTGCGCCGGTCGCAAAACCATCCACCACGCAACCGACTCGCCCACCGAGGGCGAAGCGAGCTCCGGTAGGGCCGCCCGAGTGGCCGTCGGTGGACCTCTCCGATCTCGAGGACCGACTCGATGCCCTGAAAGACATGAACCTCGATGCCTTGAAGGACATGAGGCTCGATGCCCTGAACGACATGAAGATGGACATGGACCTACTTCCGCCGAACTTCATGTCGGATTTCGATGTGGAGATGCCGGACATGCCGGACATGCCGGACATGCCGGATATGCCGGATATGCCGGATATGCCTGACATGCCATCGATATCGCCGATCCCGCCGATCCCGCCGATCCCGCCGATACCGCCGATACCGCCGATACCACCGATACCACCGATCCCGCCCATCGCTCCAATGCCTTCAATGACCTACGAGCCAATGGCGATGGAACCCGTCGAGCCGATGGAGCTGGCTCCGATGGCGATCGAGCCGCTGACGCCGATGCCGTATGAGGTTTCGGTCGCACCGCGTGTCGCACTGAACCGTGCCCTCGATGCGATAGAACGGGTTCAGGGCCAGTCGCCGTTCGAGCGCCAGTTCGGTGGAATCGCCAGCGATCCGCCCAAGGCGTGGGCTCAATCCGATCCTGCCGATTCTCTCTACCGTCTCGCGCGTGAGGCGTTGAACCGTGGTGAGTACCGCCGAGCCGCAGAGCTGTTCGGCGCCATCACCCAGAAGTTTCCGAATTCCGTCTATGCGTCCGACGCTCGCTACTGGCGCGCTTTCGCTCTCTATCGGCTTGGCGGCACCGCCGATCTCCGTGATGCGTTGAACGCGCTGCAGGACAGCGGACAAGGCTACCGACTGGCGTCTCTCAAGACAGATGCCCCGGTGCTGGCGACGCGGATCCGCGGCGCGCTGGCGGCGCAGGGCGATCCGAACGCCATGAAGCTGGTCAATGCAGCTGCCTCGCAGCCCGGCGGCGCCTGCGACCGTGAGGATCTCGCCGTACGTGCGGAAGCGCTGAACTCCCTGGCACGTACCGATCCGGAGTCGACGACTCCGATTTTGGCGCGTCTTCTCGCCAGGCGTGATGACTGCTCCACGAGCCTGCGACGCACGGCGATCTACCTGCTGGGCCGGCGCACGGACCCGGAGGCGATGAATCTCGTGATGGGCGCGGCTCGCAATGATCCCGACGTCAGGGTCCGCGGGGAGGCTCTGCGCTTTCTGGCGGCGATGCCGGGAGATCAGGCGATCTCCACGATCGAGGAGATGGCGCGTACGCCTGGCAACGAGGAGCTCCAACGCGCTGCCATCGGGGCACTTGGTCGGAGCGACAATCCGCGCGCCAGGCAGAGTCTTCGGGCGATCATTGAGCGAAACGACGTCAGCGAGAATCTGCGCATCGCCGCTCTCTCGTGCGTCGACGCCGAACATTCGCCCGACAATGGGGCGTACATCAGGGCGATCTACCCGCGGCTCGAGACTCAGCGCCTGAAGGCCGCCGCAATTCGCGCGGTGGCGCGCATTGGCGGGAAGGACAACGATCAGTGGCTGCTCTCGGTTGTGCGCAACCAGAACGAGACGGCCGAAGTTCGGGCCATGGCGCTCCGCTACGCGGGGCGGTCCACGATTCCAATTGCCGACC
>DASWGL010000082.1:0-1660 GCA_036393735.1 Gemmatimonadaceae bacterium
GGTCGCACTCTTTACCGGAGAGACAACCGGTATTGGTTTGGAGACCGCGGGACGGTTCGTTCAAGAAGTCGCCTACCGGCAGGGGAACGTTCCAGGGGTTCGTCGGAATCGGGGTCGATGTCACGGAGCAGGAAGGCCTCACAAGAGCCCTGCACGAGAGTGAGCAGCAACTTCGGCAGGTGGTGGACCTCGCGCCGCAGATCGTCGGGGTATTGGGCCCGAACCGCGAGCGACTATACGCGAACCGATTAGCGCTCCAGTATTACGGCGTCAACCTGGACGAGTGGCGCCGGAGGAGCTCTGCCGTTGAAGTGCATCCTGACGACTACGACCCGATCAAGGCCGTCGGCGATCGTTCGCCGTCGCACGCCGACGCGTTCGAATCGGAAATGCGCCTGCGGAAGGGGGACGGAACGTATCGCTGGTTTCTCGTTCGGCACAACCCGATTCGTGATGATCAGGGACAGCTCGTGCGGTGGTACATCGCATATACCGATATCCAGGATCGCAAGACAGCCGAGGAGCGACTGCGCCAGGAAAACGTCGCGCTTCGAGAGGAAATCGACAAAACCTCGATGTTCGAAGAAATTGTCGGCGCTGCGCCGGCGCTGACAGCCTTGCTGTCGCGGGTTTGCAAAGTCGCCAACAGCGATTCGACGGTCCTCATCACCGGCGAGACCGGCACGGGGAAGGAACTCGTGGCGCGAGCCATTCACCGGCGATCGCGGCGGGCTTCGGAAGCGTTCGTGGCCGTGAACTGCGCAGCCATTCCGCGCGACCTGATTGCCTCGGAGCTGTTCGGTCATGAAAGAGGCGCGTTCACCGGCGCTCATCGGCGGCGACTTGGTCGGTTCGAGGTGGCCGACGGCGGAACGATCTTCCTGGACGAGGTGGGAGAACTCGCTGCCGATACCCAGGTGGCGTTGCTGAGGGTTCTCCAGGAACGTGAATTCGAGCGAGTCGGGGGACAACATCCGATCCGCGTCGACGTTCGTGTCGTTGCAGCGACGAACCGTGATTTAACCGAGGCCGTGGCAGATGGCACGTTCCGCCAGGACCTCTTTTATCGACTCAACGTGTTTCCGCTTGAGATGCCCCCCTTGCGGGAGCGCCGGGAAGACATTGCGCTGCTGGTCGACCACTTTGTCGATCGCTACGCGCGGCAATCCGGCAAGACCATCCGACGTGTCAGCAAGCGAACACTCGATCTCCTAGAGGCGTATCCGTGGCCCGGGAACGTCCGCGAATTGCAAAACGTCATCGAGCGGTCGGTGATCGTGTCGGATGGCGACGAATTCACCGTTGACGAGAGCTGGGTCTCCACTCAACTCGCCGTCGAGAGCCGGCTCGGAAAGTTCGGCAGGCAGGCTTCGCACGAGAAAGCTCTCATCGAGGACGCGCTGCGGGCCAGTGGGGGGCGAGTGTTTGGTCCCTCGGGCGCGGCCGTACGGCTTGGTATGCCACGCTCAACGCTTGAATCGAAGATACGCGCGCTCAGAATCAACAAGAGTCGCTTTCGCACGCGAGCGCCAAATCGTTGTTGAAGTTCGTCTTGCCCCGCTCAAGGCGAGAAGAAGAAGCTGGGGGATCAATCGCGGTGTCATATCTCCAGAGGGTGCTTCAGAGATCCTGAGCAATGACTCTCAGAATTGAAAGGCGA
>DASWGL010000083.1:0-14380 GCA_036393735.1 Gemmatimonadaceae bacterium
TCAACTGCGCGCGCCCATATCGCCATGCGGCTTCATCGTTCCACGGCGCGCGCCCATATCGCCGTAGTACTCGCTGTGCTCAGTACGGCCGTGGTGACGCCGCATCGCGGTACGGCGCAGGGGATGCTTCCTTCAGCCGCGAGCATCCGGGTGCAGAACGCGCCGGAGCGAATGCGCGTGCTATGGATCGCGGCGCACCCAGATGACGAAGACACTCAGCTCATCGCGTGGCTTGCTCGAGGGCGTCGCGTCGAGACTGCGTACCTGTCGCTGACGCGCGGCGACGGTGGCCAGAACCTGATCGGGAACGAGCTCGGTGAAGCGCTCGGCGTCATTCGTACCGAGGAGCTGCTGGCGGCCCGACGCATCGATGGCGCGCACCAGTACTTCGCGCGCGGATACGATTTCGGTTTCTCGAAGACAGCGGACGAGACGCGGAAGCATTGGCCGCAGGATTCGCTGCTGAACGATGTGATGACGGTGATGCGCGCGTTCAAGCCCCACATCGTGATCACCACATTCTCAGGAACTCCACGCGACGGGCATGGACACCATCAGGTCTCGGCGATCGTAGCCAGGCAGGCGTACGACATGGCAGCCGATACCGTGCGCTTCCCAGTGAAGAATTTCGGCGCCGTATGGACGCCGCTGAAGTTTTATCGGCTCGCGCGGTTCTCGCCGCAGGATCGGACGATCGCGATCAATGTCGGCGAGTATGATCCGAATCTCGGATTGTCATATCAGGAGATTGCGGCCGACAGCCGATCGCAGCACAAATCGCAGGGGCAGGGGACGCTGCGGCGAAAGGGAGTCATCTGGGATTATCTCACGCGGGAGGATTCGCGCGTTCCTGCGCCGCCAGCAAAGGAGGAGAAGTCGATCTTCGCAGGCCTCGATACGACGCGGCTGCTGGTGCAGGACGGTCGCTTCGCGCCGCCAGAGCCTCCGCCAGCGATCACGCTCGAAGCGGTCGCCGATAGGCAGGCGCTCTGGCTCGGCGGGACTGCGAACGTGGCGGTGACGCTGTACAATCGGGGGCGCGTTCCGATCAACCTTGACTTCGGCGACATCATTCTCAACCCGATTGCCCCGGACTCGAGCTACAAATGGATCCAGCCCTATGTTGGAGAGCGACTAACGCAACCCTGGTGGCTGGCCGAACCACGGAATGGCGACCTGTTCACTCCTAAGATCACGGGAATCTCAGAAGACGAGAGAGAGCGGCAGAATTGGATGCATGTAAGAGTTCGAGTGTCCGGACAAACCGCGTGGCTCGATGTTGCTTCGCCGGTCGTGTATCACTACGTGGATCGCGTGCGCGGCGATGTGCAGCGCCCTCTCATTGTTGCGCCGGGAGTATCGATCAGTCTCGATCAGTCGACTGAGATGGTTCGGGCGAACGTCCCGTCCAATCAACTCGTCAAAGTGACGCTACGCTCCGCGCTGGTCGCCGCCTCCCCGGTGACGGTCAATCTCTCGCTACCGCGCGGACTCTCTGCCGACTCAGTGGCTCGCACGGTCGTCATGGCGCCGGTTGCGACCCGAGTCGTCATCTTCAAAGTGAGAGGAGCACTCCCCCGAGGAACGTATCAGATCACCGCGACCGCTACCGCGAATGGAAAGACGTATCAAACCGGTTATATCCCGATCGAGTATCCGCACATCAACCCGCAGCGGATCTATCGACCTTCGACAATCAGCGTCAACGCCGTCGAGGTCATTCTCCCTGCGCGGCTCAACGTCGCGTACGTCCCCGGTGTCGGCGACAACGTCGCGCCCGTGCTCCAGCAGCTAGGCATTCCGCTCACGATTGTAAATGCGGACGATCTTCCGCAAACTGACCTGAGCCGGTTCACCGCTGTCGTTGTAGGCCCGCGCGCGTACCAGGCTAGTCAGACACTTGAAGGCAACAACGATTACCTGCTCGCCTACGTGCGCAACGGTGGCCGTCTGGTCGTTCAGTATGGACAAGGCGAGATGCAGCAACCAGGCATCATGCCCTATCCAATCACACTCAAGCAGCCAGCGGAGCGCGTCACCGACGAGAACGCGCCGGTGACCTTTACCGATCCTCAGTCACCGTTGCTCAACGCGCCGAACAAGATCACTCAGGACGATTTTAACGGCTGGGTGCAGGAGCGAGCGTCGTACATGCCTTCGACGTTCGATTCACACTATCGCACGATGCTGGCGATGAGCGATCCGGGAGAGCAGCCAAATCGCGCGGCCATTCTCGCGGCACCGTATGGGCGAGGGACTTACATCTATCTCCCGCTGGCGCTCTTTCGCCAGCTACCAGCCGGCGTGCCCGGTGGCGCGCGCATCTTCGCCAACCTACTTGGCGGCAACACCATTAAATGAAGCTGCGCCGGGCAGTAACGTTTTCTGTGGCGTTCATAGCTCTCGCGGCCTGCAGCTCAGACAGTCGAAAAGTTCTGATCGTCTACTCCCCGCACGGCAAGGAGCTGCTCGAGTATCTCGAGAAGGGGTTCGAGAAAGCTCATCCGGATATCGACGTCCAATGGGTCGACATGGGATCGCAGGAAGTTCTTGAGCGAGTGCGCGCCGAGAAACCGAATCCGCAGGCAGATGTCTGGTTCGGAGCGCCGGCGGAGGCGTTCGATCGAGCGACGAAGGAAGATCTGCTGCAGCCCTACAAGCCGACGTGGGCGGCGACCATCGACCCCGACGCCCGCGAAGTGCGCGACAACTGGTATGGGACGTATCTTACCCCGGAAGTCATCGGGTACAACCGCGATGCGGTGAAGGATGCCGACGCGCCAAAGGATTGGGACGATCTTCTCGATCTGAAATGGAAGGGAAAGATCCTGATCCGCGATCCAATTGCATCGGGTACCATGCGGGCGATTTTCGGCGCGATAATGGCGCGATCGATTGCGCAAACGGGCAAGCCAGATGCAGGCTATGAGTGGCTCCGGAAGCTGGACGCGAATACGAGAGACTACGTTTTGAACCCGACGATTCTCTACCAAAAGCTTGGGCGGCAGGAGGGTGTCGTCACCATGTGGGACATGCCCGACTTCGCCACGCTGGAACAGCGCACTCGTATTCCCATCAAGTACGTCATTCCCAAGAGTGGTACTCCGCTGCTGGTGGATGGAATCGCAATCGTGCGCGGCACCAAGCATCCAAAGGAGGCCGAGGAATACTACGAGTATGTGACGACGCCCGAAGCGATGATTGCGGCCGCCGATTCATTCCTCCGCATTCCGGCGCGCAAGGACATTCAGGTGTCGAAGCTTCCTTCATGGATCCGCAAGGCGATGGCGGAGATCAAGCCGATGCCGGTCGATCGCGAACTGATGGCCGCGCACCTCGACGAGTGGATGAAGTACTGGGACGCGAACATCAGGAACCGCGGACAGAAGCAGTGACCACCGCGCCGAGGGCGCGCAACGAAGGGCCGGATGAAAAGGGTGGGAGCGGAGCTCTCGCCCTCAATGGCGTGACGCGCCGCTTCGGCGTGTTCACCGCGGTGGACAACGTTTCGTTCGAGGTTGGCCCGGGCGAGCTGCTGGCACTCGTGGGAGCATCGGGTTCAGGCAAGACGACGACTCTCCGCATGGCCGCCGGCTACGAGACTCCAGACGCAGGAACGGTCACACTCGGCGGAAAGGACATCACGACCGTTCCGCCCGAGCGCCGCGGTTTCGGAATGGTGTTCCAGCACTACGCTCTCTTCCCGCACATGCCGGTCGAGAACAACGTCGCGTTCGGCCTCGAGGCGCGTGGCGTGAGCAAGACGGAGCGGTTGGAGAAGGCGCGCGCGGCGCTTGCGAACGTGGGACTCGAAGGCGCCGGAAGCCGTCCGATTCAATCGCTCTCAGGTGGTGAACAGCAGCGTGTTGCGCTGGCACGCGCATTGGTTATCGAGCCCCGAGCGCTGCTCCTCGACGAGCCGCTGTCCAATCTCGATCCAACTTTGCGTCACGCGATGCGGGACGATCTGCGGGCGCTGCTGCGCAGGGTTGGAGTGCCGGCGTTGTTCGTCACGCACGATCAGGAAGATGCATTCGCAGTCGCGGATCGCATCGCGCTTCTGAAAAGGGGCAAGCTCCTACAGGTCGGGACGCCGGAGGAGCTGTACAACGCTCCGATCTCGCGCGAGGTGGCGGCCTTTATCGGAAGGGGGAGGATCGTGCCCGCCATCGACAAGGGCAACACGGCCACGGTGACCATCGGCGGTGTCGCGCGCGATCTCAACGTCACCCGCCCGAAAGGCGCGCCGGCCCACGTCGAAACTGCGTTCGTGGTGCTGCGGCCGGATGCGTTGGAGCTGTCGAGAAGTCCCGGAGTTCTCGCCTGGCGCGGAGGCATTACCAACCGGCGATTCGCAGGCGGCGTAATCGTGTACCGTGTCCAGCTCGCCGACGGCGTCAGCGTCGATGTCGAGTCACAATCGGGAGAAGCGCGCGAGGACGATAACGTTTCCGTCTCGCCGCTCAAGGGCCCTTTTCCGCTGGTGCCTGCGTGAAAGCATCATCGCGTCGACAGAGCTGGCTCATCGCGCTGCCCGTGATGGTGCTCCTGCTCTGGACGGTGGTGTACCCGAACGCGGCGGTCATTGCGGGAAGCTTCGAGAACGGTCTCGGTCACTGGCGCGAATTCGCTGCCAGCCCTGCTGACCGCGAAGCCCTGTGGACAAGCATTGTCATTTCGGTTGCCTCGGTCTTCGCTTCGCTGGCGATCGGGGTTCCGCTCGCGTTTCTGCTCGGTCGATTCGAATTTCCCGGCCGTCGGCTCCTTCGCGCGGTGGCTACGCTTCCCGCCGCGCTCCCGCCGCTGGTTGGAGTAATCGCCTTTCTCTTTCTGTATGGCGAGAGCGGCCTCGTTACGCGCGTCGTGCAGCGCGCACTGGGGATGGCGGAAGCCCCGTGGCGGCTGAAAGGAATCGGCGCGATCGTGTTCGTCCACGCGTACACGATGTACGTCTACGTTTTTCTGTTCGTCTCCGCCGGACTCGAGCGGTTCGATGCGACGCTCGATGAGGCTGCATCGGGACTCGGCGCCAATACGTGGCAGAGACTGAGACGGGTGACGCTGCCGCTCTTGATGCCAGCCGTCGCCGGATCGGCGCTACTCGTCTTCATGAATGCTCTGGGGTCTTTCTCGGCGCCCTACGTTTTCGGCGGCGGACTGCGAGTTCTCTCGACGCAGATCCTCGCGTCGAAAACGAATGGAGCGATGGGACTCGCTTATGTCGAGACGACGGTGCTGGCACTAAGCGCTGTGGCGGGACTGGTGCTATTCCGGTGGTTGGACAGAAAGCGGAGATACACTCTCGCCAGCAAGGGCGGACGCTCGCGCCGGACGATTCGCTCGCGGCGCATCCAGATAATGACTACCGTCGCATCGGCGGTAATAGTGGTGGCGCTCGTGCTACCGCATCTCATGGTCATCCTCGTTTCCTTCGCGCGGGACGGAGCCTGGACCACCCAGGTGCTACCGCCCGAATACACTTTCGAGAACTACCGGCGGCTCTTCTCCGAAAGCGAGCTATGGAAGCCGATCACGAACAGCGTGTCGATGGCGTTGATCGCAACGGCGGCGAATCTGGTCGTCTGCTTCATCGCGGGATATTTGATCGTGCTCCGCAAGTTCGGAGGACGCGGCATGCTCGAGCTGCTCGTCGCTCTTCCGTGGGCGATTCCCGCGACCGCGATCGCGCTCGGTCTCGCCGCGACCTTCAACCGTAACGACCTGCTGACCGGCAGGGTGCTGCTGGTCGGGACGTTCTGGATATTGCCGCTCGCCTATTTCATTCGCGACATTCCGCTCGTCGCCTCGGCCGTCGAATCCTCCCTTCGGCAAATGGATGCCTCACTCGAGGACGCCGCGCACGGGCTTGGTGCTTCCTGGATGATGACGATGCGGCGGGTGATTCTGCCCGCGGCACGTCCCGGGCTGGTGGCGGGCGGGTTGCTCGCCGCAGTGACCGCGGTCGGCGAGTTCGTCGCGAGCGTCGTCCTGTACACGCATTCCAATCGTCCGATATCGATGGAGATTCTGGCTCAGCTCCGCGCTCTGGCGTTCGGAACAGCGGCCGCGTACAGTGTTCTGTTGATCTTTCTGGTGCTTCTCATGACACTCGCGGCCAGATCGTTCGAGGAGAGACTTGCCTGACGCATCGGCTCGTCCGCGGATAGTAATTATCGGCGGTGGATTCGGCGGGATCACCGCCGCAAAGGCGCTCAAGCGCGCCAACGCCGACGTGACGCTCATCGACAGGACGAATCACTTCATCTTTCAGCCGCTCCTGTATCAGGTGGCGACGGCGGCGCTGGCGCCGAGCGAGATTACCGCGCCGATTCGGTGGATTGTACGGCGCCACAAGAACACTGAAGTCCTGATGGCAGAAGTGCGCGAGATCGATCCCGCGCGACGCGTGGTTCGCGTCGACGAAGAGCTGCGCGAAATCCCATACGACTATCTGATCGTCGCCACGGGCTCGAGGCACGCCTACTTCGGGCACGATGACTGGGAGCCGTACGCGCCCGGCCTCAAGGCGATTGAGGACGCCACCGAGATACGGCGCCGTTTCCTGCTCGCGTACGAGCTCGCGGAAAAATCTGACGACGAGCGTGAGCGTCAGGAGTACCTGACATTCGTCGTAGTCGGCGGCGGGCCGACCGGGGTCGAGCTGGCGGGCGCGCTGCCGTTCATCGCGAAGAAAACGCTCGCTCCGGAGTTCAGGAGAATTGATGCGAGCAAAACTCGCGTTGTGTTGATCGAAGCGGGTCCGCGTATTCTACCGACATTTCCGGAAGACCTGGCTGCGCGTGCAAGTCGTGACTTGAAAGATCTAGGGGTTGAAGTGCGGGTCAACTCTGCTGTCACCGGAGTCGAGTCGGACTGCGTCCACATCGGAATCGAAAAAATTCGTGCCAGAAACACCTTCTGGGCAGCCGGGAACAAAGCGTCACCCGTCGGGAGATTTCTCGGTGGTCCGCTGGATCGCGCGGGTAGGATTCAGGTAAACCCTGACCTGTCCGTACCAGGCCATCCCGAGATTTTTGTAGTCGGCGATCTGGCGGCGCTGGTTCAGGACGGCCGGCAGGTTCCAGGTGTTGGGCCCGCGGCGATTCAGGAAGGAGCCTCTGCTAGCAAGAACATCATCCGCGATCTGCGTCGCCAGCCGCGGAAGAAGTTTCACTATCGAAACAAAGGCGATCTTGCGACCATAGGCCGATCTCGCGCGATCGCCGATCTGGGCTGGATCAGGTTTTCAGGCCGGTTTGCGTGGTTCTTCTGGCTATTCGTTCACATCACGTATCTCATCGGGTTCCGGAATCGCCTGAGTGTGTTGTTCGAGTGGGCGTACGCGTACTTCACGTATCAGCACGGAGCGCGGCTGATAACTGACGTCGAGAGGAACAAGCCAACGGCATCCGGGCTCACCTAAGTTTTTTAACTGCAACAGAACGCGAGACGAGCTAGCAGCTTAAAGTTGACAGCTGCCAGCTTGACTGCATCAGGACGTTACTGGGTTGGGCCAGCCGCGGCAGCCGCGCTTAGCGGGATGGAAGCCGCGAGAGGCGCATGTTTACGCACGGCATCGAGGGCTGCCACGCGCTTCGGCAGGTTTGGGTGCGTCGATAGAATTTCCGCGAATCTCACGAAGAAGCCCGTTTCCGTCTCCCGTTGACCGCTGTATTCGGTCGAGTTGACGTGGGTGTAGAGGTCGCGTCCCGCCGCCAGGACCAGCAGGCCATCCACGCCGCCTTCCGGCTCGAGCGCGTTGCCGAAGCGATCGCACGTGTACTCGCATGCTCGCGAATAGGCGCCACTCAGGAACGGGAACACCATAGCCGGATATAGCAGCGCTCTGCGGGTCATGTGCTTGCGTTGCACGTGGCCGAGCTCGTGGCCGAGGACGAAGCTCACGGCCTTCTCGCCCTTCTGGGTTGCGAGCGCGAGAACGTCGGAGTTGAGAATTACGAAGTTGCGCCCGAGGAATCGCGTCGCGAAAGCATTGAGGACTCCGCCAGACTGAAGAACGAAGATCGCGGGGGTCTCGTCCAATCCGAGTCTACGGGAATGCTGCTCGGCCGTCGCATTCAGCTCGGGGAATTGACGACTCGAAACTCGCACTCCGTTGCCGCGCACGTGACCGATGTGGAGGCCGTGAACGACGAAGAACGCAACGATGCCGAATATGAGATAGGTAATCAGCGTACCGGCAATCGGTCCGCCGTTGAGGATGGTCAATGCCAGACCGATGTAGACGACGAGGCTGACGACAATGCAGATCGCGAAATAGATCTTCTCCTTCGGATGTATCAGGGGCTCGAGGACCAGCGGGCCGGGGCGGCTCGATTCCGATGGCATATCAGTTCCTGGTGGTGGGGGGTGGAAATTGGTACAATCTTGGTCCGAGCAATGTCTTCAATCGCGAGGATGAGTCAATGGGCAGTAATGGAGACGCAGCCAGGGAAGGAGATCCGTCGCCCGCGAAGGCGGGATTGTGGGAAGACTTCGTGGACATCTTCTACGCGCCTTCGTCGGTTTTCGCGCGGAGAAGTGACGGAAAGTTCGGCATGCCTCTGCTCTTCCTGGTGATCATCGCTGCTGTGCTCGTCTTCGTGACGAAGAACGCGATGCAGCCGGTCATGGACGCCGAATTTGCGCGACAGAGCGCGGCGGCAATGCGCAAGAACCCGAGCCTGACCTCGGAGCAGCTTGCGATGGGACGAAATTTCTTCGAGATGCTCGCTCCTATTGTCTTTGCCATCATTCTCACGATAAGCGTGCTCGGCACCGGCGTGGTGCTCTGGCTGGTTGGAAGGCTTTTCGACGCTAAGGAGTCGGTTGCAGCGGCGATCATGGTGGCGACGTACGCCGAAGTTCCGCGTATCGTTCAGATCCTGACGAACGCGGCGCAGGGACTTTTCATGAGTCCGGAAAAGCTCACCTCCGTCAACAGCGTGAGCTTCAGTCTCGCTCGATTCATGAATCCAGATACTGCATCGCCGGTGATAATTACGCTCGCGAGTCGTGTGGATGTGTTCACGATCTGGGTGACGGTGCTTCTGGCGATCGGCCTGCACGTGGTCGGAAAGATTCCGAAGCAGCAGGCAGCGATCGTAGCCGCGATTACGTGGGTTGTGGGTGCGTTGTTCCCGGTGTTCGGCGCGTTGAGAGCGAGCTGACGCGCGCGGGACGTTTCGCGTAGAGAGTCCTGGGCAACGAATAACCTTGCGCGCACGCGTCGAATCGGTCGACGTCGTCCGCGGCGTGATCATGATCCTGATGGCGCTCGATCACACGCGGGACTTTTTCGGTATCCCCGGACAGAGTCCTACAGATCTGGCCAGTGCCACGCCCGCGCTGTTCTTCACGCGCTGGATCACTCACTTCTGCGCGCCGGTGTTCTTTCTGCTCACCGGCACTGGTGCGTACCTCTCGTTGCGGCGGAAGCCTCGAGGTGAGCTGTCCCGGTTCCTGCTTACGCGGGGGATCTGGCTGATCTTCCTCGAACTGGTGCTGGTCCGGTGCTTCGCCTACCAGTTCAATTTCGACTATCGCGTGACGATGCTGCTCGTGCTTTGGGCCCTCGGCTGGGCGATGATCACGTTGTCGGGCCTCGTCCGTCTGCCGACCTTCGTTGCCACCGTGGTCGGCATGCTCATGATCGCAGGTCACAATCTCTTCGATTCGGTGAAATCGGCGAATCCGCTCTGGGTCATTCTGCATTCACCTGGCTTCGTCGTGAACACACCGGCTCATGTGGTGTTTGCGGCTTATCCGCTGATCCCCTGGATTGGCGTTACCGCCGTGGGATACGGTCTCGGACAGGTCTATAGCTGGGACACTGAGCGCCGCCGCGCATTTCTGCTGCGTCTGGGGGTGACGCTGAGTCTGGCCTTTGTCGTGATTCGCGGCATCAACATTTACGGCGATCCATCGCGCTGGATGCGACAGAAGACAGCGGTGTTCACTGTGCTATCGTTCCTGAACACGACCAAGTACCCGCCGTCGTTGCTGTTCCTGCTGATGACGCTCGGTCCGGCGATGGTCTTTCTCTGGTCCGTGGATCGTGGAACGCCGAGAATCCTTCGACCGGCGCTGACGATCGGCAAGGTGCCCATGTTCTATTACGTGTTGCACTTTGCGTTGATACATCTGCTCGCCGTTGCTACCTGCTACGTGCGTTATGGATCGGCGTACTGGATGTTCGAGTCGCCGGACCTCGCGCACTATCCTTTCAGCCCGCCGCCTGGTTGGGGATACCCGCTGCCGGTAGTCTACGTGGTGTGGGCATTCGTCGTGGTCGCGATGTATCCGCTTTGCCAGTGGTTCGCTGCGCTCAAGGAGCGGCGGAGCGATCCATGGCTAAGTTATCTCTGACCCCCAACTCCCATGATAACCATCGACCGCCGCACCCTCTGGATCGCAAGCGCCCTGTTTTTCGCCAGGGCTGTGCTGGGACTGATCTTCTTAATGGCTGGTGTTTACAAAGTCTTCTCGCTCGGGCCAGTCGGTCATGTACGGCGCTTCTTCCTGCCGTACCAAGACACGTTTCTCCCAACGTGGTCGCTCTGGGCGGTCGGTCTTGTCATTCCATTCGTCGAGTTGGGTGCGGGCGCTCTTGTGTTTGCGGGCTGGCTTCGGACCGAAGCCTATTTAGCTCTCGGTGCCGTTCTCGTCGTGGTGACGTTCGGTCATCTGCTTCACGAGCCGCTCTATGCCTTTCACGAGCACGTGATACCGCGGTTGGCTCTCCTCCTTCTCCTGTTACTCATGCCTCCGCAGGCAGATCGGTTCTCGGTCGATGAGGTGCTCCACCGCACTCATGACAAGAACGCGGCGTCATCAGGAAAGCTGTCCGACTAAATGGCGGCGTAGTCTGACCCCTGGTCGGTTGCAACTGACCGAAAGTCGGCGTCCTCAACAACCATATGGCGCGATATCCAGCAGTATAGCGAGATATCTAGCAGTTCCGATGTTACTCCTGGCATGCGCGCCGTCTGGCGGCAAGACAGACGCGCGCGAAGGGACATCGACTTCCAGTGGCGATAGCATCGTCCTCGAGCGCTCAATGTGTTACGGGACTTGTCCGGCGTATTGACTTCGTCTTTCCGATGCCGACTCGATACCGTAGTACTATGTTATCGTGCGTGCACAACTCCCGAGTTCGAACCAAAAAAGGACCCCGCAAATGGCGCAAGCGACAGTCAAGAACCAAGAGAGAATCATCGCAAACGAAAAGAGGATCATCAAAGGCCAAGAGCGGCTCGCGACGATAATCAGGAATCAGGAGAAGATAATCCGGAACCAGCAGGCGATTATCAGGAATCAAAAGAAGATCCTGTCGAACCAGAGCAAACTTGGCGCGAAGTAACTCGCGAATGAACGGCCGCGGCTTCTATTACCGCGCCTCTATTACGAGGTCCATGGCGCTCGTGTAGGATCGCCAGACCGCGATCTCGTCCTCGAGAGCGCGCTTTCCCGCCGGCGTAAGCTCGTACAATCTCGCGATCCGATTATTCGGGGTCTGTCGCCAGTATGAGATCACCCACCGCCGATTCTCGAATCGATGGAGGGCGGGATACAGTGAGCCCTGCCCGATCCGGAAGACGCCGCCCGAAATCTGGTTTATGTGATTGCTGATTCCCCAGCCATGCATGGGGGTAAGCGCCAGCGCCTTGAGAATCAGCAGATCCAACGTTCCCTGAACTACGTCCGTACCTTGTGCCAATTGCGTTCTCTCCTGTCGGAGCAAAAGGGGAGTTTGGCAGTTTGTTGATTATTGCGCAAGGGAAGACCGGTTACTACATTGGGCGCCCAGACCGTCGGGCCACCTGCGCGCCGGCGATTTCCAGTGAACCCGAACCGCGTCTCTTATGGCAACGTTACAACGTCCGCGCATCATGATTACCCGAACAATGCGATGGTTGATTCTTGTCGCGGTCGGCGCGTCGTCAGCCGCCGCTCAGACAGCTGATGACGGATTGATGATGCCGAAGAAGACGCTGGTCGCGGGCGTTCTCTACGCACACGACAGCTGGGACCAGTATTGGGAAGGAACTCTCAAGCGAACCAACGGGAACATCGGCACCCTGACCACGCAGAGCACGACTCTGGTCGGTGGATACGGCGTCACCGAGCGGCTTGGCCTTATGGCGACGCTTCCATACATCCGAACACATGCCAGCCAGGGCGTGCTTCATGACATGGGGGGCTTTCAGGATCTGAGTCTCAGCGCGAAGTTCAGGCTCCTTGGTACGGGGCCGACCGCGCACGGCGCGTTCAACGCGTTCATCACCGGCACGGCGGCTCTCCCCGTGGGCGACTACACGCCGGATTTTTATCCGCTTTCCATCGGGACGGCTGGCCGTCGCGCGTCCGGTCATCTCATTCTGGACTTTCAGTCGAACTCGGCGTGGTTCGCCAACGCCGCCGCCGCGTATATGTGGTGCAGCAACGTCCGGCTCAATCGAAACGCGTACTACACCAACGGCCAACTATACCTGACCAACGAAGTAGTGATGCCGAACGTGCTCGACTACACGCTCAGCGCAGGCTTCAGTCGAGGCAACTGGCGGATTCCTTTTACGCTCGTCCAACAGCGCACGCTCGGCGGCGGCGACATCCGCAGGCAGGACATGCCGTTCGTCTCGAACCGCATGGACTACGTGAGGCTGGGTGGTGGAGTGATGTATGGGCTGCCGAAAAATTTGTCGGTCCAACTGGGGGCGGCTCACGTCCTGAGCGGCCGAAATGTCGGTCAGTCGACCACCTTCACATCAGGATTGATGTATGCGCTTCATCTCTAGTCGCTTGAGCCTGAAACTGTCGAACCGCCGGCCACTTCTCGTGGCCGTCGTTTCGTGCACGGCCGTACTTGTTGTCGGCGGCTGCGATAAATCCATCGGACCTTTCGAGGTACTTCCGGCGCTCGACCCATCGAGTCTCGATCCAGCGGCGGGATCATGGCGCATGATCCTCCTGACCGGACCGACCCAGATCGCGGTTCCGGCACCGGCACCGGTGACGTCCGCCGCATATGTGGCGGAGGTGGACGCCATCAAGACCAGTCAGGCCAATCTTACGGCCGATCAGCGAAAAGCGATTGCATACTGGAGTGGTGGCGGCGTGATGCGCTGGAACCAGATTGTCCGCGAGCTGGTGGCGCGTTACAATCTCCCTCCCGCGCCGAAGGATGAGGGGGGATATCCTGTCCCCGACGCCGAGAATCCGTTCGGTGATCCGGCTTTTCCGTTTGCGAACCCGGTTTATGCGGCGCGCGCCTACAGTTATGTGAGCGCCGCGCAGTACGACGCGCTCAAATCGGCGTGGTACTGGAAGTTCCAATACGACCGACTGTCACCCGCGAAAAACGACAATTCGATCACCGCGCTGATACCAATATCCGGGCTTCCGTCGTATCCGTCGGAGGACGCCGTTATATCGGGTGTCACGGTCGAGATGCTAAAAACCTTATTCCCAGCTGCGGTTGAGGAAGTCACGCTGAAAGCGGCAGAGCAGCGCAACGCCGCACTCTGGTCGGGCAAGGCCACAGCGAGTGATCTCGCGGCAGGCCTAGCTCTGGGGAAATCAGTAGCGGCCGTCTTTCTCGCCCGCGCCGCCGGCGATGGCATGCGGACAGCCGGAGGATCGGCCGTCTTGTGGAAGGCGCTTGCAGACTCCGCCACTGCGCGCGGAGAAATTGCCTGGGTGAGCCGCGACATTCCCGCGCGTCCACCGATGCTTCCGTTGTTCGGTCAGGTGCGGGCCTGGAACATGACGCCGGCGGATATCGTGGCCGAGCGTCCGCCACCGCCGCCATCAACAGGGTCGCAGCAGATGAAAGACGAGACGGCCGAAGTCAAGCGAACGGTCGAGCATCTGACGTCCGCCCAGCTGGCGATCGCGCAGAAGTGGAACGACGGCGCTGGAACGTACTCGCCGCCTGGACACTGGAATGACGTCGCGCTGGAATATGTCCGGGACGCGAAGATGAGCGAGGTGCGGGCCGCACGGGTATTCGCGCTGCTGAACATGGCTATGCACGACGCGGGCGTCGGGTGCTGGGAAGCGAAATACCACTACTTCAACCCACGTCCCTCGCAGCTGGATCCAAGCATCAAGACAGAAATCGGAATTCCCAATTTTCCGTCGTACACCTCAGGCCACTCTACCTTCTCTGCCGCTGGCGCAGTAATCCTGTCGTACCTGTTTCCAAGCGGCGCTACCAGTTTTGCGGCGATGGGCGACGAGGCGGGGATATCGAGGCTGTATGGGGGCATTCACTACCGCACTGATATCGAGGCTGGCAAGCTGCACGGCGAGCGCATTGCCGGCTACACACTGAGCTTCGCTCAAAGCGACGGCGCTCAATAACCGCGCGAGTTGTAGG
>DASWGL010000084.1:0-2899 GCA_036393735.1 Gemmatimonadaceae bacterium
CGATCGTACAACATCGCCGCGCTGCCGACGTCCTCCGGAAACTGGTATGTCTATCTTTTTCCCGCGCCGACCATTGCCGGCGTCTGGCCGCTCGGCGCCGACGCTCGCTACCTGATTTCCGCTGATGGCCGCACCATTCTCGAGCGCCGGCGGCTGCATAATTCCGTGATCGAATTCAGCGCATCCCGAGTCCAGAAGCCAGCGGGCTCTACGATGCAGGCCGGGTTTCACACTGCTGTCGTCGCTGAGATTCCGGAGGATACCGACGTCTATCATGTCCTCAGCAGGACTCCCAAGGTCCCGGAATACGTTGCGACCGACCACTTCATCTATCGAATCGATACCGACGGTAAAATCATTTTCTTCGGCACCCATTGACGAATCGCACCGCCATCGAGTAGATAGCGCCACACCCCTCTCGAAGACTCCCGCCCGTAGCCCCCAGCCGGTCCGCCGACAGCGCTTGGCCGGTAGTCGTAAGTTGCAGTTCATCCCCGGCGGGTAGTCGTAAGTTGCAGTTCAAGCCGGCTCGGGGTTGCGGTATCACCGCCAAATCAGAATCTTATGGCTCGACGAGGAGGCTTTTCTGCCCGGCTACGATTTCACCAACAGGGTACGCGGCGCGTTGATCAAGGCGCGAGAGGAAGCGCATCGACGCAACCACGAGTACGTAGGAACCGAGCACCTCCTTCTCGGTCTGCTTGAGGAGGACGACGCGCTCGTGATGGACGTTCTCGAGAACCTGGGCGCCAGGCCACTCGAGATCCAGAACGCAGTCGAGCAGGTGATCCAGAACGGTCAGCCGAGCGCGAGGACGCGCCTGCCGGATCTGCCCTACACGCCGCGGGCGAGAATCGTTCTCGACCAGGCGATCGCAGTGGCACACGAATTCGGCGATGGGTACGTCGGGACCCAGCATCTTCTGCTTGGTCTCATTCGCGAGCGGCAGGGAATCGCGGCGCAGGCGCTTACTGCGGCGGGATTGACCGAGCCAACACTACGACGCGAGATCGTTCGGCTTCTTCAGGGCGAGGGCGTCGCCGCGGCGCTGGACATCGACATCAGCCAGCGACCCCAGGACACGCAGATTCCGCTCAGCGTAGCGGTCGAGGTGCGCTACGAGGACGGGACGTTGGCGAAGAAGATTTTTCGGACCCCGACGGAGGCGATCGGATTCCTACGGGACAAGTCCCGGGAGTAGCTACCGCTCCAGCTCCTTCATCCGCTTTACGGCGATCCGGATCGGAACGAACGTGGTCGCCAGGCAGATCAGCGTCGCGCCACCAAAGCCAAGCCACAGCGCCGATGGATCCGGATCCGCGTGCAGCAGCCGCGCGCCCACGAATTGATAGACCGGCCGCGCCTCGAGGATGATCACCACGCCGATCAGGACCACCGATGCCATCATCAGCACCAATCCGCCGAATGATGTTGGAATCTGAGCGGCGTTCTCGGTATTGAATTTCGGGAAGAGCGCGCCGAAGCCGAGCGCAAGACCGGCGATCGCGAAAGTCATCATCGTGATGGTGAAGATCGACACCGCCATCATGAACCCGCTGACCTCCAGCAGTACGTCGGTCGCGAACACGAGGATGAGCGCGAGTGCGAGAAGCGGAATCGTTCCCACCCAGAATTTGGACCAGAGGAGCTGACGCATCTCGAGCGGACTCGACCGCAGCAGCCACAGCGTGCGGCCCTCGAGGCTGATTCCAGGAAAGATGAATCTCGCCGCAATGGACGCGAGAACGAATCCGGCCAGAATGAGATTCACGAACGGGATCACGTTGGCGAGGAAGAACGTTACGCCCTCGCCACGCAGCGGCAGGAACTTGATGTTGAACACGTAGACGACGACGAGCACAGTCAACAGAATCAGCTGCGACCACTGGGTTGTGTCGCGGAAGAAGAGGCGCATCTCCTTGAGCACCAGCTCCCGCCGCATCACGCCCCAGGGTGTGAGCAAATGCGCAACAAAACGGCCCAGCGTCCCCTGACGCACCCACCGCTCGCCGCTCTCCTGGGATTTGCTGAAACCGCGCGCGTAGAGCCAACGGTGAAGGACCGCTCCGAAAACCACAACGACAGCCGCTGTCGACCAGAGCAGATAAAAGTGCAGAATCTCCGGGTCGCCTCTCAGCCACGTCATGATCCCCTGTGCCACCCACTCGCTGGGCATCCATGTAGAGGTCGGCGTCCGCAGCAACGAGATGAACTCCACCAGCGAACGGAAGCCTTCGGGGCGCGCCAGTCTCTCCGGCCGGACGAGTCGGAATAGCAGCACAACTCCCGCCGCCGCGAGAACGGCGATGACGCTCAGAATGTCACGTGTACGCCGTGCAGGAAAAATGTTGACGAGCACGAGCGTGATCGCACTTCCGATCGCGGCCGGAATGAACAAGAATGGCAACACCGCGGCGATCGCCACGAAGGGATAGAGGACTCCGCCCCGATAGATGATGCCGTAGGCGGTGAGAACGGGCGTCGCGACGAGCACCACCATCCAGCTCGAGTGGCCCGTCGTCTCGAGCAGCTTTGCGCCGTATAGTCTCAGCCAGTCAACAGGCGCCGCGACGAGGAGATCGAGATCCTTGGCCAGAAAGAAGCTCGAGAGTGCTGTGACAACGTTCGACAGAATCAAAATGCCGAACAGGCTCACGAACATGAGTCCGAGCAGCTTGGCAGCCAGCAGCGCGCCGATCTCGGGAATGCCGCGGAAATACTTGAGAAGGCGGTACAACATTCCGAACACGAACAGCCAGAAGACCGCGCCGATCACGCCGAAGAGAATCAGCCTGCCCGCCTGGTTCTCTGTCTTTCCGAGCGGTCGCGCCTTCGCCGACAGATACTTTGGCGAGAGCACGTGGAGCAAGCTCGGTGATGGTGGGGGCCGCAGCGTCGG
>DASWGL010000085.1:0-5821 GCA_036393735.1 Gemmatimonadaceae bacterium
GCGACGCTGCGCGACGTCCTCGTTCCGATCAGCCTCAACGGTCTCACACCCGAGGTTCGTGTGGCCTGGATGGACGCCATTCCTCAATACGACGAGCAGATGCGTCGCGGCGCCGAGCTCGCGCTCGACGCAGTGACGGAACGTCCTGGCTGGCCCTACCACGCTTTTCTGCTTGGCCAACTCGTCTATGCCCGCGATTCCCGTGCATTCTCGTCGCAGCTCATCACGGGGTCTGGCCGCTGGTCCGTCCCGCTCCTCCGGGCCGCCGGTGCCGCTGACAGTGACGATGCGCTGTGGCAGTCGTTGGCCCTCGCTTACCTCCAGACGTGGCCTGACCTTTCGCAGATTCATGCCGCAAGCGCTCCAACAGTTCTCCGAAAGGCTTTCCGGGACGTCACGTTCGTACGCAGCACGTTCGGGCCGGCTATGCAGATTGTCGGGAAGAACATGGCGATTGCGTGTCTGTCTGATGCACCCGGAGCGCTGTGGGAAGCATTCCAGCAGATCGCGATGGCGGGCGATATCGGCACCGCGTGGACACTTCATCAGCGATGGGATGCCGCGGAGTGGCGCGCCCGCCGCGACGATCTGTTGAAGATCGACCGCGCGGCGGCACGTGGGAACATCGACGAGACTCGATGGCTCTGTCATGTGTGGACGTCGATGCATTCTGTTTGGGACTACGACTCGCCAGAGGCGCATGCCCAGGCTGGGAGGCTCCTGGACCTGTGGCCGGTCTCGGACGTCGGCCGCTGGCCGACCGACAATCGCGCGGAAGTGATCCGCTACTTTCTAGCGGGCCGCGAGAACACCGTCGACGGAGCGATTCTCGCCCATTCCGCGACTGCACTCCGCGGAATTCCTTCATCGACGCAGGCGCGGCTCCGGGTGTTGGCCGCCGATATCAGCGGGGCTGACGCGATCGCCCGCTCCTCCGAGTCACTGGGCTCGTTCGAATGGACGCCTTACCTGGTGGATCTCGCGCGTTACTGGCTGCGCAACGGAGATCCTGAGAAGGCACGCGCGGCTCTCGCGACGCTCCCGCCGGCCGCTCGAAACGAATGTGACGTCCGGGCAGTGCGAGAAGCCGCCGGGGAAGTGACGCATCCTGCCGATACAAATCGCATCGGCCTCGTCTGGAGCGAACAGGCCGATGTTCCGATCTGTCTGCCGAAAGGAGTCGCGACGACGGTGAAACTGGTTCTGTTGAGCAGCACGCCTGTGGTCGTCGACTACGGATGGGATCGAGCCCGTTACGGTTGCGTGCTACTGTCCCGTAGCGGCGAAACGGTCGAGGTCGCGCTTCCCGCAGTCGAAGGTATGCACACCCTCTCCGTTCGGACGCCTTTCCGGCCTCCGGCCTCCTCCCTTTCTGTGGAACTGGTCTCTGGTCCGATCTGATGTGCGGAATCTTCGGATTTGTCGGTAACGGCAGCCACGCAGCGTCGTTGGATCTCAGTGTTGCGATCGCCGCACTGCATCATCGCGGCCCCGACGACCACGGCACGTATCGCGATCTTTGCCGCCCGACTGCGTGTGTCTTCGGCCATACACGTCTTTCAATCATCGATACGTCGGCCGGCGGTCACCAACCGATGACCACGGCGGATGGACGCTTCACTCTTGTCTACAACGGTGAGATCTACAACTTCGCACAGCTTCGACGCGAATTGGAGGCTCACGGAGATACGTTCCGGTCGCTGAGCGACACCGAGGTTCTTGTCGCCGGCTATGCGAGATGGGGTCAGTCGGTGGCTCCACGCCTGCGAGGCATGTTCGCGTTCGCCGTCTGGGACGCAGTTGAGCGAAAACTGTTTCTTGCGCGCGATCACTTCGGCGTCAAGCCTCTCTACTACGTGCAGACATCCGACGGGCTGACGTTCGCTTCCGAGGTTCGAGCGCTACTCCGAACTGGAAGTGCCGCGCCGCGACTCAACGCTGCGGCGCTCGCTTCTTACTTTTCCTTTGGCTCGGTGTACGAGCCGGAAACGATCATCGAAGGCGTCCGCTCGTTTCCCGCTGCAACGTTCGCCACATACCGAAATGGTGAGATGGCGTTCGAGAAGTACTGGTCGCTACCGCTCGAGACTGAGGATACGAACTTTGCCGATGGTGTCGAGCGGATCGCCACGGCTCTCAGGCAAGGTGTGAGCGAGGAGCTCGTCGCTGACGTGCCCCTCGGAGTGTTCCTTTCGGGCGGTGTCGATAGTTCCGTGCTCGTGGCACTGGCCGCGAGTGCACCATCGAACCGGCCTCTCAAGACGTTCAACGTCTCGTTCGGTGAGGAGAAATACGACGAGGCGAGATTTGCAGCGGAGGTTGCGGCGCGCTTTCGATGCGACCATCAGCAGGTCCATCTGCCCGCGTCGCGCGCAGTCGCGGAGATCGACGCCGCGGTTCGCAGTCTCGACCAGCCGAGCGCAGATGGAGTGAACATATGGTTTGTTTCAAAAGCGGCGCGAGAGGCCGGATTGTCGGTTGCGCTCTCCGGCGTCGGTGGTGACGAGTTGTTCGCCGGCTACGGCACGTTCCGGTCCTACGCTCGAGCGCGGCGCCTCCCATCGGCGACGTCGATGGTCGCTCGACTGCCCTGGCGCAGGAGCAGCGATCCGTTCGGCACGATGCCGCAACGGTTCCAGAAACTCGAGAGCGTCATCGAGGCCGCCGGAGATCCGTTTCTGACGTATGCCGCGCTTCGGTCGATGTTCACACCGCGCCAGGTACATGCGCTTGCTCCTGATCTCAATCGGACTGCGATCGAGCGGGGAGGATCTTCTAACGCTTCCGGGACGGCGCTACCCGTCGGCGACAGCGTCAACGAGTATTCGCTGCTCGAGCAGCAGAATTATCTTCGCAACACCGTCCTGCGCGACACCGACGCGATGTCGATGGCACACTCTCTCGAAGTTCGCGTCCCGCTGCTGAATCATCGTGTCGCGGAGTTGCTGATGCGAATCCCCGGAAAGTTGAAGCTGGGCAGAACCAACAAGCCGCTTCTTCATTCGGTCGCCGGAAATCTTCCCCGCGGCCTTGCGGCAAGAAAAAAGATGGGCTTCATTCTGCCGATGGAGATCTGGCTCCGCGGACCACTCCGTGAGCGCGCACGAGCGACACTTGACCGGGGTGCCTCTCGAATTGCCGCTCTTGATCCGGGAGCGCTCGTCAAATTGTGGCGAGCCTTTGAGAAAGGTAGCAGTTACGTGTCATGGGCTCGCATTTGGACGTTGATCGCTCTCATCGAATGGTGCGAGGCTAACAACGTTGTAAGCTGAAGCAATTCTTCTTCGGGGCGCATCTCGGGGGTGCGCCTGCATTGCCTCCGGACTGAGGGGATTCCGGTATGAGCTCGTTGACGACTGCCCGCCGTCGGCTGAACGCGATCCTTCGACCGCTGAACATTCGCATCGATACCCTGACCGCGGAGGTCGCCGAATCAGCTCGGATCCTGGACGCCGAGCGCCGTGGCCAGTTCGACGCCGCACAGTTCCCGGTCGGCGATCGCTTCCGCTCCTCGATGGTCGAAGAGATCGCTTCGGACGTTCGCTCGTATTCCGAAACGTATCAGTCCTGGCTGGATCCGGCGGCAAACATCGCCGGCTTCTCCATCATCAACGAATATTTCGGCTCGCCCGATGCCGAGGTTCTTTACGCGATGATGCGGCGACTGAAGCCTCGTCGCGTCATCGAAGTTGGTAGCGGAAACAGCACCCGCGTCATCCGGCTGGCGATCACCGACGGCGGGTTTCCGTCTGAGGTCGTGTCGATTGACCCGGTGCCGCGGTCGGATGTTGGACGCGTGGCGGATCGGATTCTCCGTCAACGAGTCGAGACGCTCGCTCCGGCCGACCTCGCCGGACAGCTTGGGAGTGGCGATGTCTTGTTCATCGACTCCAGTCACGAGGTGAAAACCGCGGGAGACGTCCCGTTTCTATACCTGCAGGTCCTCCCGCGGCTACGTTCCGGAGTTGTAGTCCATATTCACGACATCTTCCTTCCGTTCGAGTATCCGCGTGAATGGATCATTGACAACGGCTGGAGAATGAACGAACAGTATCTCGTCGCCGGCATCGTGATGCACGATCCCGCGATCGAGGTGCTCTGGGCCGGCCACTATCTGCAGAGGACGCGCTCCGAGCTGCTGCCTCAGTTTGGGCGAGGCCGGGCGAGCAGTCTATGGATTCGCTGTGGTGGAGCTCGAGCCTGATGCTGAATCGCCGAGTCGCCCACGCCCAGACGATCCGTCGGGTTCTTCTGCTTCTCCCTGGCGCGTTCGGCGTCATCGGCGGAATCCAGATGTACAACCGTCTCCTGATCAAGGCATTCTCCGAGCTGACGGAAGAGAGGGGAGGGCGGTGTGATGTTCTGATCCTGAACGATCCACCAGGAAGTTTTGAGCAGCGCTACGCAACCACCGCCACCACCAGTCGCAGTTTCGCGGGCAGCCGGATCCGTTTCGTCGTCAGTGCCATCGCCACGGCACGTTCGTCCCGGCCTGACTTGATCGTCCTCGGCCACGTGCATCTTGCGTCGCTCGCGCTCGCCCTCCGGTTCGTCACTCCCGGAACGCTGCAGTGGTTCATCACGTACGGGATCGACGTCTGGAAAAGGCTTCGCCCGCACTTTCGGTATGCGCTCGGCAAGGCTGACAAGATTCTGTCGATCAGCGACTACACGAGGCGAGAGCTCATCAGCCGTAATGAGCTCTCGGCGGAGAACTGCGAGGTCCTTCCGTGTGCGCTCGATCCGTTCTGGGTGGAGTCTTATGGCGCGCAGGCGCGTGCGGCGCGCTTCCCCGATCATCCGGTTCTTCTGTCGTGTGCAAGACTCGATGTCGCGGATCGCTACAAAGGAATTGACACGGTCATTCGCGCACTTCCGCGCATCGTCGCAGCGCATCCGGAATTGCAGTATCTCGTCATCGGCGAAGGCAATGACCGGTCGTACCTCGAGCGCGTTGCCAGCGAGTCAGGTGTCTCAGAGCATGTTCGATTCTCCGGGCGCGTCTCGCAGTCGGAGCTCGCCCGCGCCTACTCGGAGTGTTCTCTGTTCATCATGCCGAGCAGGAAGGAAGGGTTCGGGATCGTGTTTCTCGAAGCGGCATTCTTCGGAAAGCCGTCCGTGGCGGGGAATCACGGCGGTTCACCCGAGGTGGTCGACGATCACGTCGGATGGTGCGTCGAGTACGGAGACGTCGAGAGGCTCGCCGCGACGGTCCTCGAAGCCCTCGAACGCTCCGCCGTTCTTCGAACGAAAGGTATGGCCGCGCGGCAGAGACTCCATGAAGACTTCACCTGGGAAGCATTCGTATCGCGCCTCCGGGCTCTCGTCGGTAACGCGGGCGAAGGCCGCATCAGTGCGGCCGCGATGTGAGAGCACAACCGTTGAGCCTTGAATCCACAGCCGTGATCCGCCCTGCCAGCCGATGGCCGGCGCTCGAGCTCCAGGAGCTCTGGGAGTTTCGAGAGCTCATCTACTTTCTCGCCTGGCGCGACATTAAAGTTCGTTACAAACAGACCGTGCTCGGCGTGGTGTGGGCAATCATTCAGCCGCTCTTTCTGATGGTCGTCTTCAGCCTCTTCTTCGGCCGGCTGGCGAAGGTCCCTTCAGATGGCTATCCGTACTCGATTTTTGTGTTCACCGCCCTTCTGCCATGGCAGCTCTTCGCTCACTCGCTGACGGAGTCGAGCAACAGTCTCGTCGCCAATGAGCGGCTCATCACGAAGGTGTTCTTTCCTCGTCTTGTGATTCCAATCGCGTCGGTCATTGGAGGGCTCGTCGACTTCGCGATTGCGTTCGTCATCCTCCTGGCGATGATGGCCTG
>DASWGL010000086.1:0-8763 GCA_036393735.1 Gemmatimonadaceae bacterium
GAGCACGTCCCGCCAGCGCGCTACACGGTTCGCGCGTACGTCGATCGCAACAAGAATTTGACGATCGATCCGAGCGAGCCGTGGGACAGCCTCTCGATCAATCTTACCGACAGCGCGCGCACCGACCTCGCGATCTTTGTGCATGACACCGTCGCTCCGAGGCTTCGCGACGTGAGGCTGGTGGATTCCCTCACGCTGCAAGTGACCTTCGACAAACCCTTGAATCCGAGCCAGACACTCAGCGCCGCCAACTTTGCTGTGATCGCGCCTGACTCCTCGCGGATTCCAATCGTGAGCGCGGGCCCGCCGCCCAAGGACACAACGACGAAAGTAAATCCGCCCGTCACCGCTCCCGCCCCAATTCGTCCACCGGCGCGAGGTCGCGCTGCGCCGCCAACTCGGCGCGACACGACTCTTGTGCCGAAACCAGTGATGCCCCGCCCCGTTCCAATTAGCGACGCGGTGATAAAGCTGCAGCATCCGCTTACACCCAAGCTCGTCTACCACGTGCGCGCGATTGGGATTCGGGGATTGCTCGGACGGACCGGGGATAGCGAGCGCACTTTCTCGCCGCCTGCGCCCCCGCGTGTCCCACCCGCGAAGCCGGCAGCCACTCCGCCGGCCTCGCCACCTCCGGTCACACGATGAAGGACTCGAGACGCGATCTGCCCAGTGTCAACGCGCTGCTCGAGACGTCGGGGGTGAAATGGCTTCTCGAGCTGCACCCGAGAAGGGTCGTCCTCGATGCGGTGAGAAACACCATCGAGGCCGCGCGTATCGCGGGTGGCGCCCAGCGAACGGAGGAGCAGTGGGTCGAGACGATCACGTCAGCTGTGCACGACGCAACCCGGCTATCGCTGAGACGCGTGATCAACGCGACCGGAGTTGTCCTCCACACCAATCTCGGTCGCGCTCCTTTGGCTGACGTGGCGATACGCGCGATCGGACACGTGGCGGAAGGTTACAGCAACCTCGAGTACGACATCGAGACGGGACAGCGCGGATCACGCTATTCGCACTGCGTCGGTCTGTTGCGCCAGATCACGGGCGCGGAGGACGCACTCGTCGTCAACAATTGCGCGGCGGCAATGGTGCTAACCCTCAACGCGATTGCGCAGAAGAAGGAAGTTCTGGTCTCGAGGGGGGAGCTGGTCGAGATCGGCGGCAGCTTTCGCATTCCAGACATCATGGCACGCAGCGGCGCCAAGCTCGTCGAAGTTGGGACCACAAATCGCACCCACGACGACGACTACCGGCGGGCGATCACACCGAAGACGGCCGCGATAGTCAAAGTGCATCGAAGCAACTTCACGATCGAGGGGTTCACATCTGAGGTGAGTGTCGAGCGCCTCGCGTTCATCGGCGCGGAGCACGGCCTGCCGGTGATCCACGATCTCGGCAGCGGACTGCTCCTTCCCTTGGATGACTACGGACTATCGGGCGAGCCCACGGCGTCGACGGCGCTGGCGTCGGGCGCCACACTGGTCCTGATGAGCGGAGACAAGCTCCTCGGCGGCCCGCAAGCCGGGATCATACTCGGCAGCGCATCTATCGTCGCCAAGCTCCGAAAGAATCCCTTCGCGCGAGCGATGAGAGTCGACAAGCTCACTCTCTCGGCGCTCGAAGCGACCCTCAGGCTCTATCTCGAGCCCGAACGCGCGCTCAAGGAGGTCCCGGTGTTGGCAATGCTCACTGAGTCCGTGCAGGAGCTCGAGACGAGGGCCCGCTCCGTCGTCGCCTCGCTTCGCTCGAGTAATATCGATGCGGAGGTAGCGTCGAGCATGGCAAGCGTCGGTGGAGGCGCGTTCCCTACTGCCGCGATCGCGTCGATAGCGATCATGCTGACGGCGGACGCAGAGCACATGGAAGAGAGCTTGCGGCGTGGCGAGCCGGCGGTCATCGGGCGGATCGCGGATGGGAAGCTGCTGCTCGATCTCCGCAGCGTGCTCCCGCGCGAAGACGGAGCGCTCGTCAAGGCGATCGTCAAGGCGCGCTCGTGAAAGGTATTCCCGACGCGGTCTTTCTTGACCGCGACGGCACGGTGATGGAGGACGCCCACTACATCAAGTCGGCATCGCAGGTGCGCCTCATCCCTGGCGCGGCGGCCGCCGTCAAGAGAATCAACAACGCCGGCGTGGCGGCAATCGTCGTCACGAACCAGTCGGGAATTGCGCGCGGGATCTTCACGGTGGATGACTACGAGGCGGTCCGCCGGCATTTCGAGTCGCTGCTCGAAGCGGAAGGCGCGCACATCGATGCCAGTTACTACTGCCCCCACCATCCGAGCATCACTGGGCCCTGCAACTGCCGCAAGCCCGCGACAGAGATGTTCGAGATCGCCATACGCGACTTCAATCTCGATCCGAAGAACGTGGCCTACGTCGGAGATCGGTGGCGCGATGTGATCGCCTCCAGAACGCTCGGCGGCCGAGGAATTCTGATCTCGTCGCACATGACCACGGACGAGGATCGCCGTAAAGCGCAAGAGGATGGGATCGAGACCGCGGCATCTCTCGGAGACGCCGTCGAGATGCTTTTTCGGTCTTACTGAGATGCACGGCTCGGCGTAAAATCGGGGATGCCATCACGACTCGCCGTGCTCGCTTCGGGACGCGGCTCAAATCTGCAGGCAATCATCGACCACTTCGACAATCTCTCGCATGAGCGAATCGCAAAGGTGGTGCTGGTCGCGTCGAATCGCGCCGATTCCCCGGCGCTTATTCGCGGCGCGACGGCGTCAATCGACATCGCGAGTTTCGATGCCGCCGACGATGGGTCTCAGCTCCTCGAGCTTCTTCGCAAATTCCGGATCGACCTGGTGGTGCTGGCGGGATACCTGAAGCGCATCCCGACCAAGGTGATCCGTGAATACGCCGGGCGGATCATCAACATTCATCCCGCCCTCCTCCCGGCATTCGGGGGCGAAGGCATGTACGGTGCACGAGTTCACGAGGCCGTGATCGCCTCTGGCGCGAGGGAGAGCGGTGTGACGGTCCATTTGGTCGACGATGACTACGACCGCGGACCCATCGTTGCGCAGTGGCGCGTTCCGGTGGAGAAATCGGATACGGCGGATTCGCTCGCGGCGCGCGTCCTGAGCGCGGAGCACGTCGTTTATCCGCGCGCCGTCGAGATGGTCGCGATGCTACAACAACTCGAATCGAAAACTTCTGCCTGATATGCCCATTGCACTCCTGTCTGTTTCTGACAAAAGCGGTCTTGTCGATTTCGCCAATGGCCTGATCAGCCTCGGCTGGGATCTCATCTCCACCGGGGGCACGGCGAAAGCGCTGCGTGATGCCGGCGTTAGCGTGCGCGACGTCAGCGAGATAACCCATTTCCCGGAAATGCTGGACGGTCGTGTGAAAACGCTGCATCCGGCGATACACGGTGCCCTGCTGGCGCGGCGCGATTCGCCCGAGCACATGAGGGCCCTGGCCGAGCTTCACATCGCGCCGATTGACCTGGTCGCTGTCAACCTCTACCCATTCGAGGAGACAGCTGCGCGCACCGGTGCCAAGCCGGAAGAGATCATCGAGCAGATCGACATCGGTGGGCCCTCGATGCTGCGATCGGCCGCCAAGAATTTTGCATCCGTCTTCGCGATAGTCGATCCCGCTGATTACGGACGCGTGCTCGCGGCGCTCCAGGCGAAGGACGACGACCTGGATCTGCGGCGCTTGCTCGCGGAGAAAGTCTTCGCGCGCACGGCAGCATACGACGCCGCAATTGCGTATTGGTTCGGCTGCGAACGCTCCGAGATATTCCCTGACCGCATCGCCATCGCACTCGAAAAAGCGACCACGCTCCGGTACGGCGAGAACCCGGGCCAGCGTGCCGCATTTTACGTCGAGCGCCAGAAGGACGGCCTTTCCGCGCTGGAGAAGAAGGGAGGGAAAGAGCTCTCGTTCAACAACATTCTCGACCTCGAGGGGGCCCTCCTCGCCACCGATCCATTCGAGGGTGAAATCACTTGTGCCATCGTCAAGCACACGACGCCATGTGGGCTCGCCACCGGTACCAGCGGTCTCGATGCCTACAAGAAAGCGCTCGCCTGCGACCCGGTATCGGCGTTCGGCTCCGTCATTTCCTTCACGGTTCCCGTCGATGACGAGACCGCCGAAGCGGTGTCAAGCCTTTTCGTCGAATGCATCGTCGCGCCCCAGTTTACAGCGGGTGCTCTCGAGATACTCGGCCGCAAGAAAAACCTCCGTGTGCTCGAGGGCCGCGCGCAGTGGCGCGAGCACGCCCTCGACTATAAGCGCGTACGGGGTGGGTTTCTCGCGCAGGAGCGGGCCGCGCGTGACGCGGGGGAAGAATGGCGCGTCGTGACGAAGCGTCAACCGACCGAGGTGGAGCTCAAGGACCTGCAGTTCGCGTGGCGCGCGGTTGGAAGCGTCAAGTCGAACGCGATCGTCCTCGCGCGTGACGGCGCCACGATCGGGATCGGCGCCGGACAGATGTCGCGAGTAGACGCGGCTTTTCTCTCAGTCTACAAGGCGCGTCTCACCGGCCACGATACCAAAGGCTCGGTGTTGGGCTCCGATGCATACTTCCCGTTTCGCGACGGGGTTGAGCAGGCCGCAGAGGCCGGAGTCTCCGCAATCGTTCAGCCGGGTGGCTCCATCCGTGACGAGGAAGTGATCAAGGCGGCGGACGAGTACAACATCGCGATGGTATTCACGGGCAAGCGGCAGTTCCGCCACTAGATGACAGCGACGCAAGCCGCGCTGGAGGAGCTCGACTACAGGCCGTCGTACCGTGCCGCCGCGGTGGTATCCGCGCTCGTGTTCGTTCTCTATCTCATCACGCTCGCGCCTTCCACCGCGATGTGGGACACGAGCGAATACATTGCCGCCGCTTACACGTTCGGACTTCCCCACCCGCCTGGGAATCCGTTCTTCGTTCTACTCGGACGCTTTTTCGCGATCCTCCCGATCGCGCCCAACGTCGCGATGCGGATCAACATTCTCGCCGCCCTCTGCAGCGCCGGCGCGGCGGCCATGTGGTTTCTGATCACCGAGCGGGTTCTCGTTGGATGGCTACCGGAACGTTGGCAGAGAATCGTCGGCGGATCTCTCGCCGCGCTAATCGGTGCGACCGCGTTCACCGTCTGGGCGCAATCGGTCGTCAACGAAAAGGTCTATACCGTGTCGCTGCTGGGACTCGCGATCGTGTCCTGGCTGATCGTTCGTTGGTGCGACGATCCCGATGGACCGAAGGCGGACCGCCTGCTCGTCATGATCGCCTATCTGAGTGGACTGGGCTACGCGAATCACATGGCCGGTTTCCTCGCCCTGCCCGCGGTCGCCGCTGCCGTTGTCATTCGCCGTCCGGGCACGCTTATTCGTCGCCCGAGGCTTCTGCTGGCCATTGCCGGCGCCCTTCTGCTCGGCATGACCCCGTTCCTCACGCAGCCGCTCCGAGCGGCGTACTTCCCCGCCATCAACGAAGGCGAGCCGACTGGCTGCGCGACGCGGATTGGCGTCGGCTGCACGCTCAGCAAGGCGACCTACGATCGCTTCATATACAACTTCAATCGCGGCCAGTACGCGAAGCCGGGACTGACCGACAGGCAAGCGCCGTTCATCGCGCAAGTCGAAATGTGGTGGCTGTATTTCCGCTGGCAGTGGCTGAGAGATCCGTTCGACAGCCATCCCGCGGTTCAGAACATGCTCGCGACGCTATTCCTGCTTCTCGGCGGGCTTGGCGGTTACGTCCATTGGAAACGCGACCGGAGATCGTTCTCATATTTTGGCCCGCTCATGTTCATGGTGACGCTCGCGCTCATCTATTACATGAACTTCAAGTACGGGTCGTCGCAGGCGCCGGACCTGGGCGAAACCGTTCCGCGCGAGGTGCGTGATCGCGATTACTTCTACCTGTGGAGCTTCTCGGCGCTGAGCGTGTGGATCGCGCTCGGCCTCGTCTTCGTTTGGGAAACCGTCGCCGCACTGATCGGATCCGAGAAGATCCGCGTAGGCGACGAGACGCTCGATCTCCCGCGCCGACGGAGCTGGTTACTGGCGACTCCGGTGCTCGCGATTGCAATCATTCCGCTCTTCGCGAACTGGCAATCGGCGTCGCGCGCCGGACAGACCGACACGGCTGATTTCGCCGCCGATCTGCTCAACTCCGTCGAGCCGTACGGAATCCTGGTCACCTCCGGCGACAACGACACGTTCCCGCTTTGGTACGCGCAGGAAGTGGAAGGAATCCGGCGTGACGTCATCGTTGCCTGTCTCTCGCTGCTCAACACCGATTGGTACACGCGTCAGCTGCTGCGCCGCCCGATTTACGAATACGATTCGCTGCGCGGCCCGGCTATCTATCGTGGCAAGGTGTGGAAGAAGCCGAGTGGGCCGCCGCTCAGGCTGACGATGGAGCAGGCGGATGCGGTGCCATCGGTGATCGAGCTCTCGGCACCGCAGACCTTCCGCAAGGAAGGAACCGACATCGTCGTCAACATCCAGCCGCGCTCATTCGGCGATTTCGCTGGCCTCGAAAGAGCGGATCTATTCGTGTTGTACATGATCCGAGATGCATATCCCGAGCGGCCATTCAATTTCAGCCGGACAACCGGCGGATATCCCGAGGAGATGGGACTCGCGCCGTATACCGTCACTACGGGCCTCGCGCGGAAGCTGGTGCCCCACATTCCGAAGGCAGGCAATGGCATCGTCGCGGTTCCGGGCGAGGGTTGGTTCGATGTCGAGACGACTCGCGTACTCTGGGAAACCGCGTTCAGGGCACCGAAGTCGATAGCGAGTCGCAGGCTATGGGTGGATCGTCCGTCCGCCGGTATTCCTTTCCTGTACCTCCGGACAGGGTTGGTTCTGAGTTCAGCGCTGACGCAGCTGGGCCGTGCGGATGACGCCGCTCGCATCCGCGCCCAGGTCGAGAAGATCGCGCGCGCGACTCAGCTCGATGACGTGTTGGCCAGGTCGACGCAGTAGGGCGCTCGACGAGGATGCGCCCAAATCGCGCGTTGCCCGTGCCAATAGCCACTCTTATCTTGCGCATGGAGGGTTGGCAGAATGGCTATTGCACCAGTCTTGAAAACTGGCGCCCGCAAGGGCTTGGGGGTTCGAATCCCTCACCCTCCGTCCACAGTCTACCGCAGTCCCTCGGCTAGCGGCAAAACATCTATTCACCGCTGACGCACGAAGGAAATCGACACAGCAATGACAAGAGGCCCGCGCTTGAGCGCGGGCCTCTTGCTTTTCTAAACGATAAGCGATTGGGCTAGTGGAGCGTTACTGCGAGCCCTACTTGTCCGACGTTCGCGTCTGTATTCGAGTTCCGCATTGCGAAGCCGTTCCAGTACGGCGTGATACTCGTATTTCTTGCCACACGAACATCATATCCGAGACCGAACAGCATTCCGAGGCCCGTCTCCGTGGCAGTATAACCGAACCCACCAGCGCTGACGGAGGCGACTCCGAGGCCGGCGGTCAGGAAAAATCCGCCAGTAGTGGAGGGGTAGAATCGAACGCGCGCGTCCAGCGTGCCTACCGTCAACGTTGCACCCTGCTGCGACTTCGCCCAAGCCTCGCTGCCAACACCGAGCAGGAACCTCGGTGTGATCGTGCCACCAAGTGATAGCCCGCCGCTGATTCCGCTTTCACGCGAGCCGCCACAATTATCGCAGCCGAGCGAGCCGTAACCAAGCCCGCCGCTAAACCAGAATCCGTCGCGTATTTGCGCGTTCTGGGCGTGGGCGAAAGCAGCGCTCACGGCAAGCGATCCGACGACGGTTAAACATTGAACCAGCCTCTTTACACTCATAGAGCTCCTCGAGATTACCGCATGAAGCGGCCTGAAGGCGTCGCCAGTAGCGCCGGGGGACGGGCTTGCATTAAGTCCAGATCAGGCCCGCGGCCTGGTGAAAGTCCCGCGGGTCGGTACCGTGATTCAATGACTGGTTCGTCAGGCAACAGCAACAACCGTTGATGCCGACGTTTGTACCTCGTAGACAACTAAAAAGCGCCACCCGGCACAGTACACCGGATGGCGCTTCGTGTATGCGGAAGATCCGCTATTGCCCTTGAACCCTCGGCGCCGGTCCGAGCCGCGCGAGTCTCGCCTTCATCGACGCGAACCCGGCGTCGTTGACCTGAAGACTGTTCAATTGGGACGCCGGCACCTGATTTAGCATCCGCTGGATGTCGGCGATGCGGTCCGTCGTACCCGGGTGATCCGCGAACCATGCCGCTGTGCTGCCGCGGCCCCCCGACTGCTGCTCCTCAGCCAGAAGCTTCTGGAAGAACGTCAGCATTCCCCGAGGGCTGATTCCAGCGCGCATCACATTGTTGAAGCCGCCCTCGTCCGCCTGTACTTCGTCGGTTCGGCTGAATTTCGCGAAAACGGCTGTACCGCCGATGTTGATGGCCGCCTGAGCGACCCCGCTCTGACAGACTCCCGTCAGCGCACAAAGAATTCCCACCCCGACATTAGCACCCTGGGCTTGTTCCATCTGCTTGACCGAGTGGCGCCTGACAACGTGCTCCGTCTCGTGCCCCAGAACTCCGGCGAGCTCCGACATGTTGCTCGCGCGCTCGAGCACGCCGCGATTCACATAAATGAATCCGCCGGGAAGGGCGAACGCGTTTACGACGTCAGAGTTTACGACTTGATACTGCCAGTTGAGATCAGCGCGTGATGTCAGATGCGCAATTCGATTCCCAAGCGAATTGACGTAGTTCTGAATCTGCGCATCCTGAACCATCGGAAGCTGCGCGTTGACTTGCTGCGCTTCCTGCT